>NZ_FSQZ01000001.1:1450000-1750000 GCF_900129645.1 Acetomicrobium flavidum | reverse complement strand
AGCTTTAAATCCACTTTCTCGCGGTTTTATATCTTATAAGCTCTTAATTAACCGTAGCCTGTTTTTTATATAACACAAGTTTTTTCTTTAACCGGAACTACCTGTGTTCCAGATTTACCCTCCAGGGCCTCAAGGGCGGAGTCAAGTTTGGCTATGATAGCCCTTTTACCGCCGCCTTCGACGAACCTCAAGGCTGCCTTTACCTTTGGCCCCATGCTTCCGGCCTTAAAGTGGCCTTCGGCCTCGTAAGCCCTTAATTCCTCTGGCGTAACGACGTCAAGCCATTTCTCGTCAGGCTTCCTGAAGTTAATGGCAACCTTAGGCACATCCGTCAATATCATGAACACGTCAGCTCCAACTTCCTGCGCAAGCCTTTCGCCTGCCAGGTCCTTATCGATGACGGCCTCCACGCCCCGGTAAGTGCCATCTTTTTGTCTGACGACGGGAATACCGCCACCACCGCAGGCGATCACCAAATATCTCTCGTCAAAAAGGTGTTTTATTATCTGACCCTCTACTATGCGCTTGGGATCGGGTGAGGGGACTACTCGGCGCCACCCTCTACCGGAATCCTCGATCCAAACTTCATCCCTTTCGCTCATCCTTTTTTTGGCTTCTTCAGCCGTATAGAAAGGACCAACAGGCTTTGTGGGCTTGAGAAAGGCAGGATCATTCGGATCAACTTCCACTTGAGTCACTACACAACAGGGCTCCCATCCGATCAAATTCTTGCCACGCATACAATTCCTTAAAGCCTGGCAAAACATGTATCCTATCATGCCCTGGCTTTCGGCCCCGCACACGTCCATAGGCATGGACGGCACCAAGCTGCTGCCGGCTTCATTCTGTATTAAGATAGCGCCCACTTGTGGGCCGTTGCCGTGCGTGATGATCACTTCATAACCAGCCTCAAGCATCCTTACTATCTGCACTGCCGTAGCATGAACATTTTCCATCTGCTCTTCAAAGGTTCCCTTTTGCCCGCTTTGAAGTATCGCATTGCCGCCAAGGGCGACTACCACCTTTTCAGCCATTCTAAACCCTCCGTTATCTCAGGTTTTATTCAAAGTCGATAGAACAAGGTCATTATACTATCTTTCAAGTAATTGTCCACTGGTCATTTAAAAAAAATAAACCAATATGAGCACCTTGGTATCCTTGCTCATATTGGTTTTTGGTAAAATTAAATTAAGAAAGCGCGCTAAAGGTACGTAACCGTTATCCTTCCATAATTTCTTTCTCTTTTTCCTCGAGCACCTTGTTCACCATTTCGATATGCTCATCGGTTATATCCTGGATCTCCTCTTGGATGCGCTTAAACTCGTCCTCGCTAATGATGCCTTCCTTTTCCTGACGTCTCAATTCATCGAGGACATCACGTCTTATGTTGCGTATTGCCACCCTCGCATCCTCGGCGTATTTTTTAACTATCCGCAGCAGCTCCGCCCTTCTTTCCTTGGTCAGCTCCGGTAACGTGATTCTGATATTTTCGCCGTCCACTTGGGGCATAACTCCAAGCTGTGATGCCTGTATGGCCTTTTCTACTGCCTTTGTGGCCGTCTTGTCCCAGAGGGATATCAAGATCTGTCGCGGTTCGGGGATAGAGATGGTCCCCATCTGTTTGATCGGGGTCTGCACTCCGTAGTAATCCACCTTGATGTTTTCCACCAACGCCGGATGGGCTCTTCCCGCCCTTATGCCTACCATCTCGGCTCTAAAGTGTTCAACGGCCCTCTTCATAGACTCCTGCATTTCCTTCAAAATCTTTCTATCCACAACCATAGCCGTCATTCCCCCTTTTTGATGAGACTAGCGTGCCGATCGGTTCTCCATCTATCAGCAGCTTCTTTAAATTTCCCTCTTGAAGTATATCAAAAACTATAATCGGAATTGAATTCTCCATGCAAAGCGAAAAGGCCGTGGCATCCATCACCTTAAGCTGTTTACTCAGCGCCTCGAGATACGTGATAAAGTTGAGCTTTCTTGCGTCATCGTACTTCATTGGGTCCTTATCGTAAATGCCATCCACCTTGGTTGCCTTAAGCAAGCAATCTGCCCCTATCTCGGCGGCACGAAGCGAAGCGGCGGTGTCCGTAGAAAAATAGGGAGAACCTGTCCCGGCAGCAAAAATCACCACGCGCCCCTTTTCCAAGTGTCTTAAGGCTCGTCTTCTTATAAAGGGTTCGGCAATTTCCTGCATCACGACGGCCGTTTGAACACGAGTAGGCAACCCTAGACGCTCGAGGTTATCCTGAAGCGCCAGGGCATTTATGACGGTGGCAAGCATTCCCATGTAATCCGCCTGGGGCCTGTCCATGCCCATGCTAACGGCTTGAGCACCGCGAAATATATTTCCTCCCCCTACAACCATGGCTATCTGAATTCCATGTCGGGCAACTTCGAGTATTTCCCTGCAAATCTTTGAGACGGCATCAAAATCGATGCCAAATGTCCTGGTGCCTGCCAATACCTCGCCCGATAATTTAAGCAATACGCGCTTATACTTGAGTTTGTCGCCCTCCAAAGCACGTCTACCTCCGATATCGTATATTTATTAAATAAAAGAGGGGCCAGGAAAAACCCAACCCCTCTTAAAAACTAAGCTATTCTCCTATGGCAAATCTGGCAAACCTTCTTACCACTATGTTTTCGCCCAATTTCGCGATAGCCTCGGTGATGAGATCCTTGATCTTCTTCTCGGGATCCCTTATCCAAGCCTGTTCGAGCAAACAAGTGCTCTCATAAAACTTCTGAATGCGGCCTTCGGCTATCTTGTCAACTATGTGCTGAGGCTTACCTTCCTCCAAAGCTTGCTTGCGATATATCTCCTTTTCCCGCTCCAGATCCTCGGCAGGCACATCTTCCGGTGAAATATAATAAGGGGAAGCAGCAGCGATATGCATCGCTATCTCCTTGCCAAGGGTCTGGAATTCCTTGGTCCTGGCCACGAAATCAGTCTCGCAGTTTAGCTCAAGAAGCGTTCCGATTTTGCCAGTCATATGTATATAGCTGAATATCAGGCCCTCAGATGCAACCCTTCCGGCCTTCTTGGCGGCCTTTGCAATGCCCTTCTCTCGCAGATAATCTATGGCCTTCTCTATGTCGCCTTGGCATTCCTCCAAGGCTTTTTTACAATCAAGGATACCTGCACCCGTACGTTCACGTAACTGTTTTACTAGCTCTGTATCAACGGACATCGATTATTCCTCCTTCCAGCCTTTACGCTCTTCAAGTTCATCCTCGACGAGTTCTTCTTCGAATTCGCCGTAAACCTCGTGCAGCTTCTCCCGCACTTCTATCTCATCAGAAGGCTCTTCCTCTTCGCCGGAAGCTGTGGCGACAGCTGCCTTTGGAGCAGCAACGCTGTCGACGCCCTGGCGACCTTCGATGATGGCGTCTGCCATTAGGGAAGTTATCAACTTTATAGCCCTTATCGCATCATCGTTTCCGGGAATCGGGTAATCGATCAGGGTCGGATCACAGTTGGTGTCGACGACTGAAATTATCGGGATGTAAAGCCTTCTGGCTTCAGCAACGGCAATGTATTCTCTCCGAGGATCGATCACAAACAGGGCATCTGGCACGTCCTTCATATCCCTAATGCCACCCAGATATTTTTCAAGCCTTTCCTTTTCCTTGCGGAGCTTTATGGCTTCCTTTTTGGGGTACTTCAGAAACTCCCCTTTTTCCTCCATCTCCTGAAGTTCGATCATGCGACGTACTCTTTTAGAGATGGTGGAAAAATTGGTTAAAAGTCCACCGAGCCATCTCTGGTTGATATAGAATTGTCCACAGCGCTGGGCTTCCTCCTGGATGGTCTCCTGGGCCTGGCGCTTAGTGCCTACGAAAAGCACGGTACCCCCACCCTTGGAAACCTCCCTTAAGAAATCATACGCCCTTTCTATGGCCCTAACAGTCTTCTGCAGGTCAATTATGTAGATACCGTTGCGTTCCGCGAAGATATAGGGCTTCATCTTCGGATCCCATCTTCGAGTCTGATGCCCAAAGTGGACTCCGCATTCCAAAAGTTGCTTCATGGAAACTACAGACACGCTAATCCCTCCCACGGTTTTATTCTTCCACGGCCATCATCCGGCTTCGGAACCCAAAGGGCACCCCGATGCCGTCCAACCGTGTGCTTTGTAGAAGCCAATGGGAAGTATAGCATATAACCCAATTGACCATCAAGGTTATTATTGTTAAAATGTGAATAAAATGGTTTTTTAAGAGTGTATCACATTAATAAAGGAGGCATTATAAATGGCAAAAAGGCCCGCCGAAAATAATATAGAAGAATTACCCGCCGAACGTAAGGCCGTACTGAACAGGCTCAAGAGGATAGAAGGACAACTCAGGGGAATACAGCGAATGATCATAGAGGAAAAACCCTGCGTGGAAGTGCTGACTCAGCTGACGGCAGCAAGAAACGCCATGCAACAGGCGTGCGTGGAGATAGTAAAAAACAACCTCTATAAATGCATAAGAGAGAACACCAATACCGAAGAAAATATAGGGCAACTGGAAAAACTCATAAGCGCACTCATAGATTCAGCACCTCAGGCAACGAAATGATATGAGCGCAAATAAAATACGCCCTCGTTTATTGGAAAATAAAAATGCGGCCCTCTTTCGACCCAGCTTTTCCATGGCACCCGATGTACACTGCTTACCGTTGCTCCCTTCCGGGCCTGGCGGGTTTCACAGGACATCGCCGCATGGAACTGAGCCTACAGAGGACCGCAACTTGACCCCAAAAAATTGGCGGAGAGGGTGGGATTTGAACCCACGAAGCGGTTTTGTAGCCGCTTACTCGCTCTCCAGGCGAGCGCCTTCGACCGCTCGGCCACCTCTCCTCATGCAAATTTAACCACCCTTACGCGTCAATTGTAGCATAATTTATATCATTTGGCGGAGAGGGTGGGATTTGAACCCACGAGACGGCTCATCACCGCCTAGTCGATTTCGAGTCGACCGCCTTCGACCGCTCGGCCACCTCTCCATCCGCCACGTAGCAACCGAAAAAAGTCATCCAAGATCTTCTTGCATTCTACAGCAAGCACTCCGCCTTGTATCTTGCAGCGCCAGGGAAGCCTTTTATCCTCTGGTATTCTATAAAGAGACCAACATGCACCTGCCCTAGGATCTAGGGTACCAAAAACGATCCTTTCAAACCTGGCCTGCAGGACAGCGCCGGCACACATTACGCAGGGTTCAAGCGTTACGTATAATGTGCATCGAGCAAACTCTTCCTTGGACAGCTTCAAAGATGCAGCCCTGATCACGTTAATTTCAGCATGAGCAGTTGGATCGCCATTACGCTCCTTGGTATTATGGGCACTAGCAATTACCGTATCGTTAAGCACTATCACGGCACCCACTGGGATTTCCCCTTCGTCGAAGGCCTTATTTGCCTCCTGGAGGGCAATCCTCATAAAGCTCTCATCTACACTGCGATCCTGCACCTATGTATCACTGCTCCCCGCATAGTGCCGGCAATGACCGACGCTCTAGAAAGATACCACGAGCTCACAAAAACGTCAACAAAGATCGTCAGCGCTAAACGTATTGGCTGTGGATATTAATCTCAAGCCCTTTGACATGCGTAGTCATATTGTGAAGCTACGACATTCCACAGGCCAACTTTTTCGAGTATCTTTCGAGGAACGAGCATGGAAACGTGGACGACCCCCGGAAGCCTTCCAATTTCCACCTGTCCGGTGATCGTGCACCTGTTTTTGACCTCATCCAGCGATAACCCCGTCAACTCAGATAATCTCTTTAGGCCATTGTCACAAGCCTCGTTAAGGTTTTTACCGCTCCCTACCATTTGTATTGGAAGAGCTTCGTCCTCCACCTCGAAACCATAAAGGCTTGCAATTCGCCTTGCCCTATTCAATATTTCTTCGCTTCGCCTTGCAACTATAGCCGGAAGATCGCAAGCCCTGGGCAAGACGATAGGACCGTCCAGAGAAAGGCCCTTTAATACTTTTACCTCCAGTATCACCTCAGCTGTTACATCGGTGGTATGCCCGGCTATCTCCCCATCTCCCATCATGGCGTGGACATCACCGACGTATACTCCACCACCTTTGACCTTTACAGGAGCAATTACGACGGAACCTTCTACGACTTCGTTTATGTCCATGTGCCCATCGGTGCGAAGTCGCAGCTGTTCTTCGGTAAGGCCATATTCATGGGGCGCACCCACGAGAAAGCTTCCAAAATCACCTGCGTTATGAGAAGATGGCATCGCTACGGCAGGACAAGTTCCAAGGTTTCCAACCATTGGGCGCAGAGGAGCTATAAGACCAGGAAGGTCTCCCCTTGCCATTAAGTTGGCCGAGTATTGTTTAGACTCAGGCGGCAGTGCGCTAAAATGAGCTGCATCACAGGCTATTTCCCTCGCGACCTGCGGTGGGACTGTCACTCCAACTTTCCTTTCGTCATCCATGAGTATTGTATAAGTGTTGCCATAAAGGAACGGATGTACGGGAGCTCCGCATTTCTTGCAACGTATGGCATCTTCGCCAACGCCTTCGACGTATGTCTCGGGATTTATCGTGCCGCAAGAGGGACATTTTTTGGCAACAAAGGGATCGCCCACGAAATGCCCTTCCTGAGGCACATCGGTACCCGACGTCGTGGCAAGCGAAAGGACGTTGATCTTCCTGACCCTTATCATTATGGAATCCCCAACGTCTGCTCCTTCTACTGCTATGGGTTTCGTGACTTCATGTCCGCTCGGGTAATCGGGAGTTATCATAGCTCCCCAACATCCGGGACTAACCCTTGCGACTATAATTCCTCCATCCCTGACCGGCCCTGCGAAGGGCTGATTTGGATCCAACACCCAGACCATTTCTTTTGCATTGATTATTGTTTGCGCCATTTAACCCCACCTCCATGGTCGCAATATTAAGATCTTTTAAAATGATTTTAACATCCCACATCGGAATGGACAAGAAAAATTTTAGGTATGGCTAATTATTTGAGGGCCTTTCATTGGAAATGAGATATCAAAATTCCTTCTTCGGCTTTCCTATGACAGCCCTGGTGTAGATGTACTTAACGGTCCACTCGTTCCCGATTGCCATCAAGATTGCAAAGCAGGCTGACGAAGGCATATATAATATCGCAGCGAGGACACAGAGGTCGCTGGCTAATGTTGTTACAACCTACATATCCACGAGCTTTCACGTTCCAGATTGCTACTGGGGCAGCAAAAGGGTTTGCCTTGCAACTCCTAAAAACGATTCCCCCTCTATTGTAAGGGCCGCATTAGAGGGGCTAAGGCTAGCATACATTGAAGGAAAGAAATATAAAAGGGTTGGCGTCCTGCTTTCTGAAATCTCCTCATGTAAAGAACTGCAAAAGGGGTTATTCTGCGACATAAAACAATCCAAGAAATTAGATATATTAATGCGAGAAATTGATAAAATCAACCTCGAAGCCAATAAGCCCTTAGTTTGGCTTGCCGCTGGAGGCAAACCAGAAAGCCAAAAATGGGTCACCAGTGCATCCATGCGTTCGCCTCGTTACACATCATATTGGGATGAACTACCTACTATAAAGGTCTAGTCGAGGTGTCGAAAATGGGTCGTTTCAACACCACCACAGGTTTTCCGACGCCCGCAGCAGAAAAGGCTCACTCCTTGGATTTAGTGGGTAATCCACAAAGCTAAATGACCAAAAATGATAAACAACGTAACGCATGCGCTCATTTAGAAGCTCCGTTAAAGCTTTATGCTTGGCAAGTTGTCTCTTTTGTATGGGCATATGAAACTTCGTAATGCTATAATGATAAGCAAGCTCTAACTAGGAGTTGAGCAAATATATGCATTTACGAGTTAAACTTTTGGGATCGCCTCAGGTGTTTTGCGATGAACATATTATCCAGTTTCCATTTCGAAAAGCAGAAGGTCTTTTCTATTACCTAATCGTCGAAAAAGTAGTGTCTAGAGAAAAATTGGCCGGAATCTTCTGGGGCGATTTGGATCAGGTTTATGCGCTAAAAAATTTGAGAAATGCTCTCTATGTCCTCCATAAAACATTGTCACCAGACTTAATAATACAGGACAATCAGTGGATCCGTATCAACGATTCTGCGCCCCTATCACTTGACATAGATATGTTGCATGACTTGAACAAAATTCATAGACACTCGCTTGAAGGCATCGCAGACGAATTTTTGGACGGCTTTTACATATCCAAATGTCCCGAATTCGAGGAATGGGTTTTTGCCAAAAGGACGCAAATTAAGAGCTTTTGTATCGAAAATCTCAAATCTCGCCTCGCATTGTGTTGCAAAAGCAAATCATACGACACCGCCCTCGAGATGGCCAAGCTAATTTTAAAGCTTGACGAATTTGATGAGGAAGTCATTAAGTCGACCATGAATATATACGTTTCCCTGGGACAAATTACGAAAGCTTTGCAAACATACCAAATATTCAAATCAAAAGTTATCGAAATTTTAGGAGTCAGTCCCGATGTATCGACAGAATCACTATATGATGAAATATGTCTGATGCATCAAAAGAATATGGTCGATCGCCTAAACAATACGAGGCCTTTGTCTTTGTATGGTTCAATTTTCGGAAGGGAGGACGAGCTTGCCCGGTTACACGCCTTCTGCAAGATATCAGATCCATCGCGAATTCCTAAATGCATCTTAATAACCGGAGTGCCCGGAGTCGGCAAGAGCCATCTAATACGCCACTTTTTAGATACATATTTAGAAGCGGGTGACTTGTTGCTATCATGCAAAGCGATCGAGATCAATGGCTCCCAATATCCTTTGGGTCCGTGGCATGAGCTACTATCCAGATTATCAACATCAAACCTTTCTCTAGTTGGCCTTCATACACCCGGCACGCTATCCGATATGCTCGCGAAAAGCATAGAGCAAAAGAGGAAAAGGGACAACAAGGTAGTTCTGTACATGGAAAATTTGCACGATTTCGATTCTGCTTCCATAGAGGTATTTCGCTGTTTTTTAAATCGTTTACCCGCCTATATTAGGATAATAATCGAATCTCGTAACGATGATGCTCACCATATCGACGCATTGCTTAAAAGCGCTTATCGAAGAGATAGCCTAGATTATATGCACATAAAAATTTATCCATTTACAAAAGAGGGCACAGAGAATTTTTGCAGATTTTTGCTCCCCTCCTACAAGGTGTCACCAGAACAACTTGAGGTAATTTACAATTACACAAAAGGAACTCCGTTATTTTTAAAGGAGATCGCAAGTTTAATTGCAGAAGGCAAAAATCTAAATTTGTTTTCTCAAAAACTGCAAGATATAGTAAAAGAGCACTTTGTTTTACTTCCCAAGCTCGAGGGCGAACTTCTCAAGGTCATATCCGTCTTCAATGTTGATGCCAGTTATAAATTACTCAAATCAATCCTAAATAATGCAGATGAACAGGAACTCGCCGAGGCAATCAACTCTCTGATGAATAAAGGTTTTATCATCGAAAAAATAGAGGACGGCGATCGACATTATGCCTTTTCGCACTCAGAGATCAAAAGTATTATATACAACTTTATTGAACGAGAACACAAGCGATCCCTTCACGAAAGATTGGCATATTTAACTCGAGAAGACATGGGCGATTGGTCAAACATAAAATGGAAAGAAGGTTTAAATTCAATTTACCATTTACATCAAGCTAATTTATTGATAGAGGAACTTAAAGCTAGGTTAAATTTGCTCAAATTGCACTTAAGCTTTAACCATGAACTGTTTCCAATGCTGAGTGACGAAACGCTAAAATCAGCTAGGGTTCCCTTCTCCGAAATGGAGTCTATGGCTACGTATGGAAAGGATGTTCGAGATTTACTTTATGAAATTCACTGTACTATTGGGGAAAGCCATGAACTTGAAGTTCTAGAAAGGACATATTACTGGCTGGATGGCAGCTATCTTATATGGTATGGAAAATACAGGGAAGGATTAAAGAAAATCTACGATACCTTGTACTGGGCCAAAAATAGAGGAGAAACTAAATTGGAATTGGATTGCCTCCTTGGCCTTTGCTATTTCGGCATACAAACTGAGAATGGACAAATGCTTAAAAAATATGCACTGGACATGCTTAAGGCTGCTCAGTCAAACTTTTTAGATTCTTATATAGGAGTCTCACTGAGATTTCTTGGGCTAGGATATCTGTTAACTGGAGATCTGAAAAGGGCAGAGAGATTATTTAAGGCATCGATAAAAACTTTCGAAAGACTGAACACTACTAGGCCCAGAAACAGCTTAAGCATTATAGCAGCTCTAAACTACCTTGGCGATGTAAGGCACTGGGAAGGTCGATTCGAAGAAGCGCTAAGTCTCTATGAATATTGTATATCCTTATGTAATAAACAAGGTCTATATCATGGCTTAAGCTTGTTTCACGCAAATGCCGGCCATGTTGCCTTCGATTTAAAAGACCATTCGCTTATGCTTTATCATCTCAATAAATCGATACAGCTAAACGAACAACATAATGGCGGAAGAGGGGCCGCGATATCGCACACCCTCTTAGCTTTATATTGGGCCACAGAAGGCGAACCAGGAAGGGCTATCGATAACCTTCGCAAGGCAAATCATATCTGTGCAACATTAAATAAAAAATACTGGATAGGTATGTTGTTATATACTAAGGGAATAATGCGGAATATTATGGATAATCGCGATGAATTCAAACATTTATGGATCGATGAGCTTCCTGAAAGTGCCGTAGAATATGCTAAAGAAGCAGTTTGTATCCTCGAAGGCCTTCATATAGAACACGAGAGACAAAAGGCTTGCAAGTTGTTGACAAGCCTTTTGTCCCATGAAGATATTTCGCGTTATTTAACAGTATAAGATTTCAAGAATTCATATCCCTTAGTAAAGTCAGCAGTATATATTCTGTCAAACGATACGAAGGGAACTACCTTGCGATATGCATCGTACAACGCCTTTGTCTTTTTGGCCAATTGAACCTTACCGCGAAGGTCAACTGCTTGGGCGGTATGTAGCATCTGAATCGAGGAGATGTAGTACATATTATCAGTTATCTTTTCCAGGTTGCGAATGGCCAATAAGCTGTTTGCAAATGTATCTTCTATGTTGCCCGCAAGGGCAAAGCCATCCATGGAAACGGGCATTGCCAATTGCCTGTTTTCTGCATACAACTCTCCCAAAGGCTTCTGGATGGCTCCAAAGGCATGGCCCAACGTATTCTCCTCTGAAGCCAAAAATCTGCTTAACCCTGTAATATTTGGATTTTCAAACCTTATAGTCTGCATGACTATGTTCTGAGACATGCGGGCTAACGAATGAGATAATTGCTCAATTCTCGCAACTACGGGCAGCATATCGAAATTGGCGGTAGGATAGATCGCCCCTTTTTGCTCGCCTTTCACCAAATAGTTAGTGATGTACTCGCTGTCCGGTCGTTCAACTTCAGTTACTCCTGCAATAACAGCTGGGTTATCGTCGCTGCTGTTTATTTGAATAATGAGGGCTTTTTCCGCTTCTTCAATTGCATCCAAGACATTCCCGAGGGCATAACCCATTGTCCTAAACGACAAAGGGTCCTGAAGTGGTCTTCCTTCTGCCGGTTGCCACAAATAACTTCCTTCTAAAGTATCGCGAATCATTTTAGAAGCTTTAAGCATTCCCGGAAAAGGGCGAATCTCCGTCGTGGCCTTTAGAAAAGGGGCTATATTACCGTTAAGTCCTTCCAAAGTTAAACCAAATACCACTATAGCTTTATTGGCATAATTTTTGGCTTCTTCAACAGCCAATACTGCTTGTCCTGCTGCTACCGCATTAGTACTAAGCATGGACAGAAAATCTTTGCCCACCGGCTTGATCGGAGAAAGACCAGCTTCCTTCAAGGCGTCAGCAGCCGCCATACGTTTCCCTCTATAATCAACCTGCCACTCCCCTATCATCGCAAGGCCTATATGAGATGCAATGGTAATATCAGCTTCTCCGACGGAGCCCCTTGAAGGCACAACAGGCGTGATCTTTTTGTTCAGAAAGTCCCGATACTGGTTAACAACGGCAGGTTGCACTCCCGGGATTCCTGTCAGAAAAGTATTTAGGCGTATTAACATGGCTGCCCGAACGACATCTGCGGGAAGGTCAGGTCCAACACCGCCACCATGAGCGCGCAACGAAAGAATGTTAAATTCCCTTGAGCGCGCCAAGAGCTCCTCTGACAATACCTTCTTGCCGTCCCTTTCTTCGAAAACTGACTTATCCTTGTTCCACCCCACTCCAGTGGTTAGGCCATAAACGGGTTTTCCCTGTAAAGCTGCCTCCATCACCACAGCAAAGCCGGCCTCAACCTGCTTCATCGCTTCCGGTGATATTGCGACCTCAACTTCTCCCTTTGAAACGCTAAGAACTTCGTCGATTGTCAAACTGTGTCCATCCAGGACAACTTTTGTCGTGGCCGCCATCGATGGCAACGCAAAAAGCATCACTACGATTGACGACAAAAAAGCTATCCTAACCAAACTCTTTCCTCGCATCGTCCTCACTCCTTTTCCCTATATTAAGATTAATTTGCTTTAAGCCTAAAAAGGCCCGTAGTCCATCCAAGTTGCAATCAACAATAGGATAATTGCCAATAACCAGGAGCTCCACATAAAAGGCATGATGAACCTAAGCCACCGATTAAAAGGAACCTTTGTGTAAATGAGATAGGCAATTAAAACGCCAACGGTCGGATAGCAAAGATTTGATAACCCATCTCCAAATTGGAATGCTAAAATTGCAATCTGTCTATTGAGGTTTATTATATCTGCCACTGGCAACGCTATCGGCAAAGTTGCCAAAGCCTGACCGCTGCCGGAAGGAATGAAAAAGTTGATGAAGGTCTGCATTACAAACATTCCGATCGCACACAACCACGAGGGAAGGAAATCCATCACACGTGCAAGTCCCATGACTATAGTATCTATGATTTTGCCTTCCTCCATAACTACGCTGATACCCCTCGCAAGGCCCACAGCAATGGCACCAACAAATATGGATTGGCCTCCCCCTATCAGCTTCTCGGCGATCTCATTGCCGTCATAACCTGCTATTATGCCACCAATAATAGAACCTATGATGTACACCGCCGACATCTCGAAAAACCCGAAGTTCCATCTTATGGCTCCATAGACTACGACGAAAATTGTCGCGGCGAAGGTCAGTAAAATAAGCCCGTGCCTGGTCGTAAAGGCTTCGACATTCATATTTTGTAGGTCTCTCAGATGAGACATATCCAGGCCATCGGCGATGCTTAAAGTTGGATCCCTCTGTACCCGTTCGCCATATGCTAGTACAAACCTGATCGCTAGCATCATCAACGCTACAAAAACCACGAGCCGATAACCAAGCCCCGAAAAAAGCGGAAGCTCGCCTAAATTTTGACCGATGCCCACGGTCCATGGGTTAGTTGGCCCCGCGGTCCATCCTACGACGATGGAAATTACCGGAACAGATATTCCTACCAATACATCGTAACCTAACGCCAAAGCGATACCTATACAAAGCGGCGCAAAGGGGATAGCAGCTTCAAGCATGCCGGGAAAAGCCCCAAGGCAACCAAAAAACAACATGATTACCACTATTACCCAAGACTTTCTTTGTTGACCTATTATGTCCAATAGCTTAAATACTGCAGCTCTAATGGCTCCGGTGCTATCGAAAAGCTGAATGGAAGCACCTATTATCATTATCATGAACAACAAAGACGAAGCCGAATTTATGCCCTTCGGAATCGCTACGAACATTTTAAAAAAGCCTACGGGCGAACGCTGTATATAATGAAAGCTGGATGGGTCCACTATAGTCCGCCCACCGACCTGAACGCGAGCATATTCCCCTGCCGGTATTATCCATGTCATTATTGCCATCAATACAATGATCCCAAAAAGCAAGACATAAGCATGAGGGAATGCCTTAAACATCATCTTTTTTCTCATCTCTCTTTTCTCCTTTCACGTATGGATTATTTAATAGATGAAATGATACTGGCAGGAGTCAGTGGCAGCTGTGCTAAATGAGTCCCAAGAGCCCAATTTACTGCATTGACAACCGCAGATGCTACAGGAACGGTCGCTATCTCTCCAACGCTTTTGGCCCCAAACGGCCCGGATGGTTCTTCGTCTTCAACAAGCATGACCTTGACGTTGGGCATTTCCGGAGCATTGACCATGGTATAACGACTGAAGGATGCATTTCGAGGGTTACCTTGCGAATCATACGTAAGCTCCTCAAATAAAGCCATTCCTATGCCCATTTGAACCCCACCGTAGATTTGCCCCTCGACCAATTTGGGATTAATTGCCTTACCCACGTCATGAACAGCCAGATAGTCAATGACCGCAACAGATCCCGTCAGCGTATCGACCTCAACTTCAGTAAAGTGCGCAGCGTAAGACCCAGGATTTGCCACCGACTTATACGATAGGTATCCCCCCACCTCTTCCTGTAAGGTCCTTCCGATCTCAGATATAACTTCCCCGTAAGAAAAAGCCCTATCTTTATTTGACTTCACTATGATATTGCCATCATAAAACGTTATCTCATTTAAAGGCACCCTTAAAACGATAGAAGCCAGTGCGCGAAACTTTTCTCTGATTTCCTCGGCAAGCTTTTTCGCACAATTTCCGCATACATAGGTGACCCTGCTTGCTACGCATCCTACATCATATGGAGAATGCGTGGTGTCCCCTTCGCTAACCACGACTTTCTTAATATTTACATCAAGGACTTCAGCTACAATCTGGGCGATGACCGTCAAAGTACCGTTGCCTAATTCATGAAGTCCGGCATTGACCAAAACAGCACCATCTTCTGTCAATCTCATATTCATGGCCGTGAAATCCGGATATATGGACCCCGCGTATCCGTTACTGTGAGTGGAACAGGCCATGCCAACGCCACGCCTAAACCTACCTCCTTGGGGAACGAACGAAAACCTTTCTTTCCAACAAAAGGCTTCTGCACCACGATTAACGCATTCGATGATCCTGGCATTTCCCAAGTTAGGGCCTCCAGAAGGATCATCGTCAAAAGGAACTACAAGGTTTCTCAACCTTAGCTTGACGGGATCTAGCTTTAACTCTCTTGCGATATGATCCACGTTTATTTCGGTGATAGTATGTATTTGAGGGGAGCCATAACCTCGGCAGGCACCTGAAGGGGTCGTATTCGTCCGCACTGTCGTTCCCTTATATGATTGATGAGGTATACGATAAAGTCTAAAGAGTTTTTTACCCATGGCCGTAGTAACGCGATGTGCACCTGTCATATAAGCTCCTGCATCTGTGACTATATCGACTTCACGACCGATGAATCTGCCAGCTTTTGATACTATTGTCTTGACCTTGCCCACAGTTGCCGCACGGGTCCGTGTTGCCACTATGGTCTCGCTGCGATTTAACGATAATTTAACAGGGCGACCCAAATCTTTAGCTATATAGGCGCATAATGGTTCAAGGATCACTTCCTGTTTACCTCCAAAAGTCCCACCCATTGCCCACTTGATAACCCGAACCTTGCTAAGGGGATGATCTAAAACCTTAGACACGATATATCTGACTCCAAAAATAAGTTGGCATGGCGACAGCACCGTCACGATGTCCCCAGGTTCCATATAAGCGATGCAGGCGTGAGGCTCGAGGGCTGCATGATGAATCTTCTGTGTACGTACTTCATCTTCTACGACAACCAGATCAGTCGTATCGCCTTTTATCTTCTCAATGTCACCGCAGGAGAGATTGACTTCCCGACGCTCCTCATGTTGTTGGTCCAAAGCTTTGACCGGATCTAGGAGGGGAATAAGCTTATCGTACTCCACTTTAAGCCTGTTCATCCCCTCCTCGGCAGCTTCTTTAGATTCAGCCACTACGGCAGCTACTCTGTCGCCCACATATCGCATATGTTCCGAAAAGAGCGTTTCGTCTTCCAAGTCCGTTTGGCCAGGATAAAAAATCGCACTATTGTAACGTATTTTAGGGGTATTAACCCAGCTATACACTTTAACGACGCCTGGCATGGATTCTGCTTCTGTTGAATCGATTGACTTTACAATTGCATTTGCATAAGGAGAAAGAAGCAGCTTAATGTGGAGCATCCCTCTCATGTCAATGTCATCGATATACTTTATCGCTGCGGTTATCTTTTCTTTGGCATCCAACCGGGTGACATTTTGCCCTACGTATCTATAGGCCTCTTTTCTATAAGCATCTTTTTGGACTTCCCTAATCGTCTTCCCTTGAGCACTCAAAGCATACACCTCCGTCCAAACAGGACATCTAAAACGTCAATGCCCAGACCTCTTACGGCCGTTCTTTTGTATGCCCTGGATGGTCTGTTTGGTATGGCCAGATCTACTACATTAGTCAAGAGGTTCAGAAAAAAATCAATTGGAAAGTCTTTGGTGCTTATGCCCTTGAAGTCGCGATCTATATTGGCGATCAGCAGCGGACGGGGCCCCAAAGTGCCAAGGCAGACATTAACGTCGCTTAAACCTTCCCCGCTAAACTTGGCAGAAATTGCTAAATTAAGACGTGATATGGTTACGCGCTTCCTGCTTCCAATCTTCACAAATGCCGAACGCACATGCGGTCGTATAGGGATATGAAAAGCCCATATCACTTCATAAGGCCTTAACGCACTAACTCCCACGTCTTCTATAACATCCAAGACAGAAATCATTTTGGATTGGCCATTTGGGCCCAAGATTTCAACCTCAGAATTCAGCAAGGCCAACGCAGGCAAGGAGTCAGCTGCAGGCGAAGCGTTAGCTACATTTCCTCCTATGGTCGCTCTATTTCGAATTTGTACGGAACCTATTTGAGATGCGGCCATTGATAGGGCTTGCGCATATGTTCTAATAAATTGATTTCTTGCGATGTCAGAGAAAGTGGCTGTAGCTCCTACAATCACTTTATCTTCGGTCACCTTAATTGCATCCATGTCACTAACATGCGTTATATCGATATACGTAAATTTTTTTAACCCTCCTTCAAGGGAAGGTAGTACATCCGTTCCACCGGCAACAAAACGGGTATCCTCGTTCATTTGCGACAAACACTCTATGAGCTCTTTCTTATCTTTTGGCATCAAATTCATGATATCTAAAGACATTCTTTACCTGCACCCTCTCTAACGATTTGCAACACCGCTTTCACTATCGGGAGATAGCCAGTGCATCGGCACAAGTTTCCCTCTATTGCAATGTATATATCTTCAGCGGTAGGATTTGGATTTTCTTTAAGCAAGGCTTTGACTGCCATAATCATGCCTGGAGTACAAAAGCCACATTGGACTGCATCGTTTTCGATAAAAGCTCTTTGAATCACATCTAATTCTCCATCTTTTTGCAATCCTTCTAGCGTTGTTATCTCATGTCCATGTGCTTGAAAGGCAAATAGAGTACAGGCGGTGACGGCTTTGCCGTCCAACAAAACGGTACAAGCACCACATTCGCCCTCGCCGCAACCCTCCTTAACGCTTGTAAGCCCTCTCGACCTTAAAAAATCTATCAACCTTATGCTCGGATCCACGTCAAAAAACTCGTCCCTGCCGTTTAAAATCATCTTTATCTCCATTTCAAGCTCTCCTTCAAAAAACTGCGTTCGAATTGTCTGTTAATATGACATGTTGCCGTCTATGAAACGTCAAAAATATTCCCTAGGATATTTAAAGATCCCCAATGCCATGATATGTTGCCCAAATTTGATACCCGACACTAACAAGCGATTGACAACCAAATACGGCATAGGATAATTTAAATCAATATTTACATTTCGTTTGGAGGGATAAGGGATGAAGAGGTTTTTTGCATTTGCATTTATCTGCATGATGATTTTTGGGTATTTCGTGCTGCCAGCCTCAGCAAATGCTCCCTATCACATCGGCATTTGCACCGAGACGGTATCGCAGGCCGAGGATGACTTGCGAGGAGCGGAGCGAGCCATACGCGAGTATGGCGATGTAGCTCGCGGCGGCATGATCCAACACATCACATATCCCGATAACTTCATGCAGGAGATGGAGACGGTCATAAGCCAAATTGTAGGTTTAGCTGATGATCCTTTGATGAAAGCTATAATCGTCAACAACGCTATCCCCGGCACTACCGAGGCCTTCAGGCGCATAAAGGAAAAAAGGCCGGACATTTTGTGCATTGCGGCAGAGGCACATGAAGACCCGGGAGTTATCGGCTCCATAGCGGACCTAATCACCAACGTCAATAACATTCATAGGGGATATTTGATCCCTATGGCAGCTAAAAAGATGGGCGCGACCGACTTCGTCCACATCTCCTTCCCCCGCCACATGAGTTATGAGCTTCTTTCAAGAAGGCGCAACATCATGGAGGTAGCATGTAATGATCTAGGCCTCAAGTTCCACTTCGAGACGGCACCGGACCCGGTCAGCGACGTAGGAGTAGCCGGAGCTCAGCAGTTCATACTCGAGAAGGTCCCTGCATGGCTGCAGAAGTACGGCAAAAACACTGCATTTTTCTGCACCAACGATGCCCATACCGAACCTTTGATCAGACAGATAGTGGCTTACGGCGGTTATTTCGTCGAGGCCGATCTTCCTTCCCCTCTCATGGGATACCCCGGAGCGCTGGGAATAGACCTGTCTGCTGAGAAGGGAGATTTTCCTGCGATAATAAAAAAGATCGAGCAAGTCATTAAAGAGAAGGGCGCATCGGGGCGGCTGGGAACATGGGCCTACTCTTATGGATACACCAATTCCGCCGGCCTGGTCGAACTTGCCAAGCGAGTGATAGATGGCAAAGCCAAGCTAGATCTCGAAAGCTTAGTGGTTGCCTTCGAAAAATATACTCCGGGAGCTAAATGGAACGGAAGTTACTATGTGGACTTAAACACCGGCATAGAAAACAAGCGACATATACTCCTATATCAAGATACTTATGTCTTTGGAAAAGGATTTTTGGGCATGACAAACATCCAAGTGCCCAAAAAGTACTTGAGCATTCGCTAACCTTAAAATATTAGGCTCTATGACGATAAAAATGCTCCATCGCTTCATAGCGAGGGAGCATTTAATTTTGATTTCGTAATCATGGCGCGCCGGAGAGGACTTGAACCCCCAACCTTCGGATCCGTAGTCCGATGCTCTATCCAGTTGAGCTACCGGCGCACCCCCTAGGAACTATGGCGGTGGGAGAGGGATTCGAACCCTCGAGGGCGGTTTTAGCCACCCTACTCGCTTAGCAGGCGAGTGCCTTCAGCCGCTCGGCCATCCCACCCTGCATAGTCATTCTAGAAATTAACCAGCTTTGTGTCAATCCCTATTTTACAAACAAGCATGATTGCCCATCGTAGGTCTTTTACATATTCTTGCATATTGTCTCTGCATACTTAGAACACGACACTTCCGTTGCATTTTCCATTTGCCTTGCCAAATCATAAGTCACGATTCGAGATTGTATAGCCCTTTCTATGCCCTTAATGATAAGTGCAGCTGCCTCTTTCCAGCCAATATGCTCCAACATCATAACAGATGAAAGGATCAATGAAGTCGGATTTACTTTATCCATACCTGCGTACTTTGGAGCTGTACCGTGGGTGGCCTCAAACACAGCCACTTCGTCGCCAACATTGGCCCCAGGAGCAATGCCCAATCCTCCAACCGTAGCTGCTATTGCATCGGAGAGGTAGTCTCCGTTTAAATTGGGAGTAACTATGACATCGTAATCTTCAGGTCTGAGCAAGATCTGCTGGAACATGGCATCCGCAATCCTATCCTTTACCAATACCTTACTACGAGGCAAACTACTCGTCGCCTTTTGTTGAGCTTCTTCCTCAATAACAGTTAGACCTGAAAATTCTTCCCTTGCCACCTCGTAACAACAGGCTCGAAACAACCCTTCGGTATATTTCATGATGTTTCCTTTATGTACTATTGTTATGCTCGATCTGCCTTGTTCAATGGCATACTTCAATGCCTTTCGCATAATTCGTTTAGACCCAAATACCGATATAGGTTTAAGGCCAAGCCCAACATCTTCTCGCAAAGTAATTCCCATTTCATTCGTTAAAAAATTGCGGACTTTCGCGCAGTCGACGCTGCCATTTGGCCATTCTATACCAGCATAGACATCTTCCATATTTTCCCTAAATACCACCATGTTGACTTTCCAGGGTTCTTTTAGAGGAGACGGTACTCCATCAAAATAACGAACCGGTCTAATGCATGCATACAACTCAAGCGCTTGCCTGAGTCTGACGTTGATGCTGCGTATACCTTCTCCTACGGGTGTCGTTAGAGGTCCCTTGATAGCAACCTTGAAATACTTAATTGCCTTCAAAGTATCATCAATTAGCCAGTTACCAAACATTTTATTACACTTTTCGCCAGCATATACTTCCCAAAAGAAGAGCTGTCTTTTACCATCGTACGCCTTATTAACCGCACTTTCCACAACAAGCTTCATTGCTCTAGTTATATCAGGACCAATACCATCTCCTTCGATAAAAGGAATAACAGGATCGTCTGGCACAACTAGCATACCCTCATCTGTCACGGTAATTGGAGAACCAGCAGAAGGCGCATCGATATTACTAAGTTTAAGTCCTGGGAAACTCAACATTTAATGTTACCTCCTGTCATTGGAAGCGTTTAATTTTATCCAATTAAGCCTGCCGCCAGCCTTTACGACCTTCAAGTCGTCAGCACTTAGGGGGCATACGACCTCAATTTCAATATTTTTAGTCAAATCGTGCAAAGTTCCGCGAAATTCAGCATCCAATTGAGTGACATCGAAGAAAAAGTCATCTCCTTGATCTATTTTTTCATAATCTTTGACATCAGCAAAAATCAATGGGAGTATCCCAAAGTTAACTAGATTCGCTAGATGGATGCGCGCAAAGCTTTTGGCGACAACGGCTTTGATTCCTAAGTACTTGGGCGCCAGTGCTGCGTGTTCCCTGCTTGACCCTTGTCCGTAATTTGCTCCAGCTACTATGAATCCACCGTTTAATTCCTTAGCCCTTTTAGCAAAGGTGGGATCCAAGACCTCAAAGACGTGGTCTGAGATCGCAGGAATATTGGATCGCAACGGCAAAAACTTGGCTCCTGCTGGCATGATGTGGTCTGTAGTGATATCGTCACCAACTTTTATCAAGGCCTTTCCTTCAAGCTTGTCGGGCAATGGACCCATTTCAGGCAAAGGCTTGATGTTTGGCCCTCTTCTAACGACAATCTTTTCAGGTTCTGGCGAGGGTGCTATGAACATTCCTTCATCTACGATAAGACCCGAAGGCATCTCAAAATAAAATGGCTCCACAAATACGTCCCTAGGGTCAGCTATTTCACCTGTGATGCACGCCGCCGCCGCCACCTCAGGGCTAGCAAGGTAAACCTTGCCGCTGGTATGCCCACACCTCCCATAGAAATTACGGTTTATAGTCCGAACAGAAACGCCCTCCGAGGGAGGAGCAAATCCCATACCAACACAGGCCCCGCAGCTTGCCTCTAAAATTCTCACTCCTGCAGTGATCAAATCTTCAAGTGCACCTTCAGCTCCTGCTTGTAGTAAAATTTGCCTGCTTCCGGGGGAAAGACCGGCATCAACATTAGGGTGTATTCTTTTGCCCTTAAGCATATGAGCTATAGTCAAAATATCCCGTAGCGAGGAGTTTGTACATGAACCGAACATTACCTGGTCAACCCGAATACCTGTAACTTCCTTAACTGGCACTACGTTGTCAGGCAAGAATGGCCTTGCTACAAGTGGTTCAAGCAATGACAGGTCAATATTGATCTCTTCGTCGTAAACGGCATCTATATCTGGGTGTAAGGAGACCCACTCACGCTCTCTTCCTTGTGCTCTTAACCATTGACGAGTTACTTCGTCGCTTTCAAAGATAGATGTGGTAGCTCCAGTCTCTGCTCCCATGTTGGTTATCGTAGCCCTCTCACTCACGCTTAAGGATTTAACGCCAGGGCCGCAATACTCAAAGACCTTCCCCACTCCACCTTTGACCGAAACACGACGCAGTACTTCTAATATTACATCTTTTGCCGAAACGAAAGATGGAAGCTTGCCTATTAGGTTCACTTTAACAATCTTTGGCATTATCAACGTAAATGGTTCACCAGCCATAGCAAGTGCCACATCCAAACCTCCGGCACCAATGGCAAGCATGCCAATGCCACCTGCCGTTGGCGTATGAGAGTCACTGCCAAGGAGCGTCTTACCTGGAACTGCGAAACGCTCGAGATGGACATGATGACAAATACCATTACCAGGCCTTGAAAACATGACCCCATATTTTGCAGCCATATCCTGCAAAAATCTATGGTCATCGGGATTTTTAAAGTCCTCTTGAATCATGTTGTGATCAATATAAGCGACAGATAGGTCTGTTTTAACACGTTTAATCCCCGTGGCCTCAAGCTCTAACATGGCCATAGTTCCTGTCGCATCATGGACCAAAGTTTGATCTATCTTGATTGTTATAGGTCTTCCCCTATCCAATGTCCCATTTATTAAGTGATGTTTTATTATCTTTTCAGTTATAGTTAAAGCCACAAAAAATACCTCCTTATTTAAATTTTGTTCTTATTATTTTAAATAATATTCACACTAACTAACACCTTTGGTTGAAACACGCCGCATTTTTATATTTCTTGATATTATGGGCCATATTACCGACAACAAAGTTAGTACCATAAGCGTTATACTTATACCTGACCTTAGAAAAATCGTTAAACTTCCGTCCGAAAGCATCAGCGACTGACGAAACGAATTTTCCATTGAAGACCCCAAGACAACTGACAATACCATGGGTGCCAATGGAACTTTATACCTTCTCATAAAATATCCTACAAATCCAAAGATAAGAAGCAAATAAAAATCTACGATCGAAAAATTTATAGTGTACACTCCAAAGAAAGCTATTACAACTATTAGCGGATAAAGTAGACGCCCTGGTACTGACAGCAACCTGACCAATAATCCCGCCAATGGGAGGTTAATTATTATACAAATCAAATCTCCCACAAATAAGCTTGCTATTACTCCCCATGCTATCTCAGGATGTTGCTGAAAAAGAAGAGGGCCAGGCTGCAATCCATAAATCATCAACGCACCTAGCATTACCGCCGTTGTACCCGAACCGGGTACACCAAGCGTAAGCATTGGTATCATTGCCCCAATAGAAGCTGCATTATTGGCCGATTCCGGAGCCGCCAAACCTTCCGGTACACCTGTACCAAAACGTTCTGGCTCCTTAGACAATCGCTTTTCGTTACTATAAGCCATCATCGCCGCAATGGTTCCGCCAGCGCCAGGCAAAACTCCAACAATAAACCCCACAATAGACTCTCTAAGTATAGGCCACACACACCTACGCCATTCTTCCAACGTGAACCATATGCGTCCAAAAGTCGTTTTTAAAGCATACATTCCTGTTTCTTTTATGTTTTCATAGTTCTTGAATACTTCTCCTATACCGTATATTCCTACAATAACCACCACAAAATCGATCCCTGTCTGAAGTTCGGGAATCCCGTAAGTGAAACGCAAAACTCCCGACTGGAGATCTATTCCTATGGTCGTTATCATAAGACCAAAGAGCAATGACATAAAACCTTTTATAGGGCTTTCTTCAGTTAAAGAGGCAGTAGCAGATAGGGCAAAGACCATCAACATAAAGTACTCGGGAGGCCCAAAACGCAGAGCAAACCTGGCCACAGGCATTGCCAAAAAGAGAAAAATAACTGCAGCAACCAAGCCACCTATAAAAGAAGCCACCGCAGATATGGCCAAAGCAGATTCAGCTTTTCCATTCATTGCCATGGGATATCCATCAAAGCATGAAGCTACCGCAGCGCCATCGCCAGGGACATTTAAAAGTATCGCACTTCTAGAACCACCAAACATCGCACCATAATATACTGCTGCCATAGTAATCAATGCTGTCTCGGGCTCCATAGTAAATGTTAACGGAAGCAATAAAGCTACTCCAGTTGCCGGACCGACCCCTGGCAACATTCCAAGTACCGTTCCAAGGATGCACCCTATTGACATAAAAATTATATTAACTGGTTGAACGACAATAGATAATCCATATAATAAATTATTAATTGTCTCCAATATCGCCCACCTCACCGTTAAGGCAATGTAATATACAAGACCTTCTCAAAGCAATACCAAACACTTAGCGTTAAACAAATCGCCAACACGATGTTTAGAAACCAGCCCTTTGTACCGTTAACCAAAAATAACATTGCTCCTATGAATATAATGGTAGATGAGATAAAGCCTATTCTATTAAACAAGACAGCGTAAAGAGACCCTATTGCTATCGTGCCCATAATCAGAAACCAGGGGGCTTTAGTGCTTAACTTCATACCTTTCTTTTTTTGTCGCAAAGCCTGAAACAAAAGCATGATACTACACAAGGTCATTAAAGCTCCTAAAGACAAAGGAAAATAAATAGGTGCCCATGGATTACCTATAAATGCTTTCGGTATGCTAAGGCTTTGAATTAGGTAAGATATTCCAAGGACAAACCCTGCAATGCCAACGATAATATCAGGATTCATCTTACACTGCCTCCTTTTACAAGAGGACAGCCTTTTATATTCCAAGCTGTCCCCTTGTATCTTAAAAATTACTCGCCTTTATAGAAACCTATTGCTTTCAAAACTTCTTTATATTCGTCATTTGTCCTCGCTAAAAATGCCTTGAAATCACTTGAGGGCATAAAACTCTTATCCCATCCGTTCGTTCTGCATACTTCATCCCACAGTTTCGTCTTTTCCATTTGTGCGAGCTTTTCTTCAAGATATTTGACTGCATAGTCAGGCATTTCTGGAGGGCCAAACAAGCCTCGCCAATTTATGAATTCGGCATTAATTCCAGCCTGACGAAGGGTAGGAACCTCTTTGAAAGGACCATCCGCATACGGTTCGGGCCTTGAAAGAGCCAGCACTCTGATGTCACCCGACAGCATGGGTCCTTGCACTTCAGCTAATCCTGTGCTCAAAAGATCGATATGCCCGCCAAGTAGGGCGGCTAAATGCTGACCCTCCTGGAAAGCGATATAGGGAATCTGTGCCAAATCTTTTACTCCTGCAGCCTTGGCGACAATGAGAAATTGCACGTGGTCCATTGATCCAGGAGATGAGAGGCCTCCAATTTTAACGCTTTTAGGATCTTTCTTTAAAGCATTCATAACATCATTGATCGTTTTATAAGGAGAATTTTTTGGCACTGCGAAAGCACCATAGTCACTGATCAGCATGGCTATTGGAGTGGTATCCTTAAAGGAAAGCTTGGTTTGACCTGTCAGGTTAATTAACAAGAGTGGCGGTGAATAAACTGCCACAGTATATGGATCTCCCTTACGCTGTTGCAGATAAGCCAAAGCAACACCGCCACCCCCTCCCGGCTTGTTAACAACCGGCATCGGAACAGGTACCAACTTTTCCTCCTGCAACACCCTTGCTACCATCCTAATGGTAGTATCCCACCCCCCACCTGGACCGGCCGGTGCTATAAACTCGAAGGGTTTACTGGGATATTCCTGCTTTGCGACAGCCATAGTCCCTATAAGGAGAACAGCTGCGAC
This sequence comes from Acetomicrobium flavidum, assembly GCF_900129645.1. NCBI lineage: Bacteria > Thermotogati > Synergistota > Synergistia > Synergistales > Acetomicrobiaceae > Acetomicrobium > Acetomicrobium flavidum. The sequence continues at coordinate 1,724,389 of NZ_FSQZ01000001.1, read as the reverse complement.
GATTCCTATGATCCAGACCGCCTTCCCTTTCATTGCCATACCTCCCTTATAATGTATATTTTTGTATTGCCCCATAAAACAATGTCATGCACCTATCGGGACTTCAATGTCAAATAGTGGCACATATTGCTGTGCGCCGTGCATATCAACCTCTCCAACTGACCCTTGAGGTCGCATTCGCGGTATGGTGATCTTTACGGCGTTGGCTGCATCATAAAACACAAATGTTAAAATTCTTTGCGGATCTAAGCTATATATACGGGCTATAAGTTCTTTGTTCAGCACACCTGAAGCTTTGACCTTTTCGTAATCCTCTTTCGTTTTGAATATTATGTCGAAAGTTATCTCAAATGGACCAGCGTTTTTGCTCCTTATAACCTTTGCTATATCTTTAAGTTTTACAGTTTTTTTATTCATACCTACACCTCCAAATACTTGACGGGAAAAAGATTTGCAGGATTATCAATCTCCATAAGATGATAAACATTAAAAGCACATACTTCTCCTAAAGGGATCTCAAGAGGTGTAAATGGAAGTGCTATGTTGCCCGCTGTACCTATGCGTCCTTCATAAGGACAATGTAAAAGTTCCGTCCTAGCCCTAGAGCATATTGCGGTGGCCAATTCCTGTGTAGATGCAGCAACCTCTAAAATAATGCATAATTCAAGAGGCTTGAAATCCTTCATGGGCTCATATTCGGCCATAACCCCATTTTTGCCATATATGTGATATATCATCTTATATTGATCAGCCGATATGTCTTTGAAATAATCCTTTACATCTTCAGTAACCTGAGTTATAACATCATCGATATGCTCTATTAAAATGGGGTCTCTGACCCCGGCAATAAATATCGAACGAAACCCAACTCTTTTAGCTCCTTCTAGTTTAACTGTATATTTATCAGAAGGTATAAATTTACTGCCAGATACCTTAACCCTTCGATCATCTACCTGTTCAAACTTGGCATTAGACAAGTCTAACGTACCACCGGGACCAGGCAACATATAGGGGTGAGATTTTTCATATAAAGTATGCGCAGCCACCGACCATGCAGTGCATCGCTCTTCAAGGCTGCCAGGTTCTAGAATAAAGTGATCTTTACGTATTATTCCAAACATCACTTTGCCTGCTGGTTCAGCGCAAAGGGCTCCACACTCCATAATTTTCCCCATATGCCAGGCGAGTCCCGGATCAAATCCATTATTAATAGGGATGGCTGCTATCGAAACAGGGTCGTAGGCTCTACCAGCAACTACAACATCTACTTCACTTTCATTTAACACCTTTAAAAGTGGTTCTACTCCCATTTGAGCTACTATAGTTGTAGCCAAGTCTATTTCCTCTTCTGTAAGAGGTGAAGCCGGTCCACACGGAGCGATCTCGTTGTTTCTCAGTTTTTTCTTTATGATTTCTTTATTTATTTCACTATATATAGCCGCTATTCTGAAGTGGTAGCCTCTTTCTTCTGATATAGCCCTAATGATATCCAAAAAAATGTCAACTTGATCATTAGTACCGGCCCCACCAGCTGAAGTGATAAAAAGAGGAATTTTCTTTTCGTTCACAGCATCCAAAAGAAGTGATATGTCCTTAGTATAAGCCGCTCTCGAACAAGTCATGACACCAGTCGCAAGTTTATGGGGACCACTGTCTGTAGAACCAGAATCTACTGCTATAACGTGAGGATTCATAGATAAAGCCCGCTCAAACCACTTAACAGGAAAACCATAACCCAACATTCCATTTGGCGTAAGGACACGAATTTCATCCATGATTTCTATTTCACCACCTTTTTATCTGCTTCATGCTCTTCATAAAGCCCTTCTTCCTTCAAGAAAGACTCTAAAGCCCCTTGTAGATGCTTTCTAACTGCTCTTTCGGCTTTTTGCGGATCTCTATCGATTACAGCCTGCAAAATATCTTCATGTTCTTTCAGAGCTGCTACTTGTCTTTCATGCTTTGCCATCGAGATGGCACGAAAATCTTCCAAGTATTCCATATAGACTTTGACAAGTTTGATTAGCCTTGGCATTCTGCAAGCTCTAATCAGGATGTCGTTAAACTCCTGGCAAACTGAAAAAAGCTTCTCTGATTGCCTGGAATCCGTATATTCTTTCATTTGTTCGACAAGAGATTTAAGTCTGTTTATCTCTGGCAAGCTTATGGAGTTGACGGCCTTTGAAACGGCTAGCGTTTCTAATGCAATACGAATTGAATAAATTTCCACTACATCTTCAATCATAATGCCTTTAACAAATAGACCTTTCCTCGGCGCTCTCTTTAAAAGGCCTTCGGCTTCAAGAACTCGCAAAGCTTCACGTACCGGAGTGCGGCTGACGTTTAGTGCCTGAGCAAGTTCAGATTCAACTATACGATCTCCTGGCTTTAACTTTTTATTAAGTATTGCTTCACGTAAACGTTCGAGCACTAAATCCCTTATTGGTCGGAATTCATCGTAAGATATCGGTTCGATAAACTTCAGTTCGCTCATTAGTACCCCCTCCAAAAGAACAATGAATGTCGTATTTATAAATGTATTCCAGGATCCTGGATACAAGGATACGCATTATATGATTTTTTGTCAAGTAATATTTCTTTATAAAAGTATCTTGATGTTTATGCTAAAATAAATTTAGTTCAATTAACACGAGGCGAGGTGATGGCCTTGAAGGATATGGGAGAAATGCTTTTGAGGGAGGAACCCTTCAGCGAGATAGTTATGGGTGACACTGCCATAGTTAGAGCTATGGTGGAAGCTGGCGTTAGGGTAGCTTCATCCTATCCAGGATCTCCAACCCCTGAGATCGCTGAAGCAATAGCTTCCATTCCACACGAAAGACGCCCATTTTACTTTGAGTTTTCGACAAATGAGAAAGTTGCACTTGAAGTAGCGTTTGGCGGTAGCATAAATGGACATCTGTCTTGTTGCTTTTTTAAAAGCGTAGGGTTAAATGTCGCTGCCGACTCCTTCGTGCAATTGTCGATGATGAATCTTCTGGGGGGGATGGTAATAGTATTGGGCGACGACCCTGGTGCAAACTCCTCTCAAAACGAGCAGGACAACAGACATCTTGCTCGTTTGGCGTATGTGCCTGTTTTCGAACCTGCATCGCCCAAAGAGTCATACGAGATGTTTCTTGAGGCAGCAAAGTTGTCGAAAGAACATAACATGCCCGTCATAGTAAGGCTCACGACGCATGTATGCCACGCCAAGGAAAAGGTGCGGTTTGGTCGCTGGAATCCCAAACCTCTCGATCCCACGCCGCGATTTGATCCAAAATCCGATAGCTATATCCCTCTAACGGCAGCTACCGTGTACCCGATGAAACGAAGGGCGCTTGAAAATGTCGAAAGACTTCGAGAATACGCCGAATTTTCGCCTTTTAATTTGTTTGTTAAAAACGACAACAACAGGCGCGGAATAATAACGGCAGGACTTCCGTTTCTTTCTTTGATGGACGTCCTTCAATTTGCTGATGAAAAGCCGGACATCTTAAAGTTGGGCATGGCCTACCCCTTACCCCGAAAGCTAGTTGCCGACTTTTTAGCCTCTCACGATGAGGTCAAGGTTCTTGAAGAACTGGATAACTTCATAGAAGTTGAGGTAAAATCCATAGCCTTTGATTCAGGCATAAAAAGCAGGATCATCGGTAAAAAGGACCTGGAAGATTGGGTTGGCGAATACGTGCCGGAAAAGGTCTACAGTGTCATGAAAAAGACTTGGCCGGACATGCTTCCGGATATGGGCTTCTCGCCTAAAGGCCCTATGCCCTCGCCGAGACCCCCTCAGCTATGTCCTGGATGCGGGCATAGATCTGCATTTTACGCGATAATACGCGCCTTAAAAGATACCGACATAACAGTGGCAGATATAGGTTGTCACACTTTGGGCTACCTTGAACCTCACGAGATGGGGCAAGTTATGTTATGCATGGGACATTCCACAGGCACAGGGTCGGGGCTTTCGCTTTTTAACGATGAACGAAAGGTCGTGGCCTTTATAGGCGACTCCACCCTATTTCATGCAGGGCTACCAGGGATTATCAACGCAGTCTTTAACCGCCACAATATGACGCTGGTAATAATGGAAAATGGCACGACGGCAATGACGGGTCATCAAGATCATCCCGGATCGGGAAAGAATTTTAATGGTCCCACGGACGCAATCTCCATAAAGAAAATGCTCGAAGGCCTTGGGGTCAAGTCCATAAGGGTGGTCGATGCCTATTCACAACAAAAACTGACAGAGGCAGTCCGAGAGGCAGTATTAGAGGAAGGGTTTTCCGTCGTAATTGCCTCACATCCATGTATGCTCAAGTTCACGAGAGAACAACGCCGAAAGGGCAAATTGACAAAAAGACAGGTATCCGTTGATCAAGAAAAATGCAAGCGCATATATGAATGCGTAAAGGCCTTTGCATGCCCCAGTTTTCAGTTGAAAGATGACGGCTCGGTTGAGGTATCAGAAGAGTTGTGTATAGGAGATGGCTCTTGTGTTCAAACCTGTCCCGTAAAGGCCTTAAGGTACGAGGACTAGTCGTATTTTGAGAGATGACTGGAGGGGGATAAAGATGAAACGGGACATCTTTGTGATCGGCGTGGGGGGCCAAGGTATAGGTCTGCTAAGCGAAACAATAATACGGGCTGCAAATTACGCGGGCTTGCCGGTAAAAGGGGTAGATACACACGGATTGGCTCAACGAGGGGGCATGGTTACATCGCATATTAGAATAGGAGATGGGGCTTTTTCGCCTCTGATCATGCCTGGACAGGCGGATATGGTTTTGGCCTTGGAGATACACGAAGCCTTAAGAGGGTTAAGCAGCCACCTTAAGGATGGTGGTATACTGGTTTACTACAATGTATCATTACAACCTCTAAACGTTCGCCTTGGCAGGGAAAGGCCTGTAACATGCGAAGATATAACCAGGGAATGCAAAAGACGCTCCATCAAAGAATACTCAGTGACGGCAAAGGTGCCCGATCCGCGAATGCAGAACATGACGATACTTGCCACCCTCGCAAGGGAAAACCTTATCCCTACGATTGACGTAAAGCACTACGAAATGGCCTTAGAAGACCTTTTATCCGGGAAAGTGCTTGAGTCAAACCTTGCTCTTTTTAGGTCTCTTCTATGAGAATAGCCGAAACAAAGATCATGAGGGGGCAAATGCCCCCTCATGATTAACTACTGCTGAGATTGCTGGTTATCGGGTTGAGACGTCGGAGCTTGAGAGCCGTTTTGCGTTGTTGCTTCTTGCTTTCCGCTTTCTTCCTGATCTGCAGGTTGCCCACTTTGTTGCGGGGCTTCAAAGACGGAAGGATCGACTATCTCGATATTAGCGCTATCGATCAATCCCTGTAGATATGCCTGTCGCTGTGCCTGAACCTTCTGTTGGCTTAACGCCAATTTGATATTGTCCTTTACTTCTTCAAAAGGAATCTTTTCCTGATTCTGATATTTTTTAACCAAATATATTGCCACGTGATCAGAATCCAGTTGAATGGGCTGACTTATCTGTCCGACTTTCAGATCTTTCAGGGGAGCCAGTTCCTTCTGTGCTTCAATCGTTGTCATTGGCACCAACAAAGGATTGTCATAGGGAGTGCTATGTACTATCTTGTCGGCATAGCGCTTCATGACATCATCCCAAGGCTGCTTTGCAGCCAAGGCATCTCTTGCTTCCTGTGCAACACTACCCTCAGAGAAGACAACGTAATTAACCCAAAGCCCCTCCGGCCTGACAAAGTAGGTATCCCCATTATCCGCATAGAACTTCTTTACATCTTCATCTGTTACAGTTTCATCCACTTTCACGGCAACCTGAAGCAATTTCTGTTGAGCGAGTTGCCTCTTGAGTTCCTTCTTCAAATCCTCTTCCTTGATGTTGTAGGATTTTAGGTAATCCTGATAGGCTTCCTTTGTTGGAAACTGGGCTATTATCCGGTCCATAGCTGTCTTTATTTCGTCATCCGTGACTTCTATCTTATTTTTCTTGACTTCCTTATCCAACTCCATATCCAGGACCATCTGATCCAAAACATGCTTCCTTAACACATAATACTGCTCTTGAGGCAAATTGCTTATCCCCATTTGATCCATAAGCTGCTTAACCCCGGCATCGATCTGTGAAAGCGTAATTTTAGTGCCGTTGGCCTTTGCCACCACATGATCCTTTCCAGCCGACTGGGTTCCCCTCCTCGTATAGATACCGTATCCGGCAAAGATAGAAATCACAAATGCCACAGCCACGGCAATCATGATCCCTTTTGTCCTGGTACGAAGTGCTTTTAAAATCATTACTACCTTCCCCTTTCTTCCCTTCTGATTCGCAAACCATGATACGCCAAAGTCAATTTAGGCTCAATAGATTATAGTATATGCCAGCGATTATTGTAACAAAATAAGTACATTTCCGTATATAATATATTCATCGAACGAAGAGGTGGTAACCTTTGAGCATTTTAACGAGAGGTAGCGAATTAGCCCTAAACGCCATACCTTTATTTGTAAAGCTTCGTCGCTTAAGCATGCGAAGCTACAAGACCATCCCAGAAGAAGAAGTAGAAGACCTCAAGGCAAGGTTTGAGCGCCTGGGGCCTTCCTTTATAAAGCTTGGCCAAATGTTGAGCTGTCATTACGACGTATTGCCTCCAATTATCGCGGAGGCCTTGTCGCACTTATTGGACGAATTGCCTCCATCCCCCACCAATAAGGTTTTAAACTTGGTTAAAGATGAGCTGGGAGGATCCATGGAAGAGGTCGCCTACTGGGATCCCCAACCCATCGGAGCCGCAAGCCTGGCTCAGGTGCACAAGTGCAACTTGAAAAACGGTCCGGTCGCTGCCATGAAGATTTTAAGGCCCGGCGTGGAACAGGTAATCGACGAGGACATCAGGATAATGCGCTTTCTGATAAAAAGGCTCCCCGACACCCAAAGTTTTCCCATAGACTTAAAGGATATGGTAGATGAGTTCTCGACAAACATCATCAAGGAGTTGGACCTGCTTAGGGAGCTTGCCTGCATGAGAAAATATGGAGAGGGACTCCCCGTCGAATGGGAGGTCAAGGTTCCAAAGGGATATCCCTCATTATGCACTAAAAATATTTTGACCATGACCTTTCACAGCGGACAAAGGCTGGACAGGGCGGTACCTGCCTTGTCCAGGTTCAGGCGTCGTTTCCTGGCCCTATCGCTAACTAAAACTTACCTGTACAAATTCCTGAAGGACGGCATGGTCCATTCCGACCCACACTTCGGCAACATACTCATAGACGACGATGGACATCTCGTACTGCTAGATTATGGCGCAACCTGCTTTTTGTCCGAAAAGATAAGGCATAAATCGATGCTATTGTTTTGGGGGCTTTTGCGCAGAGATATAAGCTTGGTTTACAGCAGCCTGGCATCGCTTGGGGTGATCCAGGGGCACGTCGATCCCATGGCCATAGAAAATGAGATATACGACTTCCTTGAGGACTACCTGCACAGGCCCTTGGGCCAGCTTTCCCTGCCTGACATGTTGAAGGATATGGTCTCTCAAAGCCAGATCTGGGGTATAAAGATCCCCAAGCCGCTTCTCTATCAGGTCAAGGCTTTGTCTATGCTGGAGGGAACACTGCATACGCTTGACCCGAATATAGGTTTCGAAGAGCTGTTGGACGAAAGCTTCCAAGAGGTTACGTCTATATTGCATCTTAAACCCCTGCTCATGATGGAGCTTGGCAAAGAAAAAATTAAACAGGCCTTCTTCGACATATCCATGACGGTATCCGTAGGAGCAGGCAAAAAGACGGAAGAAAAATCCGGTAGCATCTCCCGTCTTTCCATGGCGTTCATGTTTCTACTTTTCGGAGCGGGTTTTTGGATCTTGCCGCAAGGGGCACATTTCTATTGGTTTGCCCTATGGATGCTGATGTGTGCATTTATCGTAAGATGACGGTTACACTTCTGCCAAGGAACGCCCGCTTTTCAGGTTGACTTCCAAGGGCACTGAAAGCCTTATGACGTGCTCCATGCTTCTTTTAAGCAGATCAGAAACCGCCCCTTCGTCTTTCTCGTGACACTCGCATATCAGCGAATCGTGGATTTGCAGCACCAATGCAGCGTCGATATGCTCTTTTTGTAAGGCCTCGTCAAAACGTATCATGGCCATCTTTGCTATATCCGCTGCACTGCTTTGAATTGGCGTGTTTATGGCAACCCTTTTTAGTGCAGCAGTACTGTTTCCCTCTACGGTTGTCACCTCGTTCAATGGCCTTCTCCTGCCAAAGATTGAAAGGCTATAACCTCTATTTTTGGCTTCCTCGTAACTTTTCTCTATGTACTCCTTTACCCTTGGAAAACCAGAAAAATAGCGGTCTATTATTGCCTTGGCTTCGTCCCTGCTTATTCCAAGCCTCGAAGCCAAGCCGTAGGGTGTCATGCCGTAAAGCAGTCCGAAGTTTATCATCTTGGCCATCCTTCTAAGCTCACTTGTGACATCTTCCGGCTCAACTCCAAATACCCACGCCGCCGTCTCGGCATGAATATCCCTTCCTCTTTCAAAGGCCTCTCGGAGCTTCTCGTCACCCGATATATGGGCCAACACCCTAAGCTCTATCTGCGAATAATCTGCTCCAATGAAAATCCCGTCAGAATTGCTGGGGATAAAGGCCTCTTTCAGTTTTTTAGCCCAATCTCCATATGCAGGAAGGTTTTGCAAGTTTGGATCCCTGCTGCTTAAGCGACCCGTACCGGTGCTTGTATGTTCAAAGGTAGTGTGTACCTTGCCGGTCTTGGGATCTATGGCATCGATTAGCGGTTGAACAAAACCCGACAACATCTTGGAAAGCTCTCTATGGTCCAGTAATAATTTCGCAACCAGGGCCTCGGGCCTGTTTAAACGGCTTAGTTCCTCAAGTACCGTCACGTCAGTAGAATAACCTGTCTTGGTCCTCTTTATGACGGGCAACTTCAGATGATCGAAAAGGAGCCACCCGACCTGCTTCGGGGAATTCAGGTTAACCTTAGATCCGGCAGCCATATCGATGGATGCCTCGACGTCCTCAAGTGTCCTTTCAAGTTCGCCCTTAATCTCCCACAGGAGGTCCAAATTCAGTCGTATGCCGTGTACCTCCATCTTGGAGAGCACGACCGATAGGGGCATATCTATCTTATACATGAGTTCGTTAAGTTCCTGATCGAACTGTGATGTTAGCTTTTCGTATATATCAAAAAGCGATAGAGCTTCCCTATCAAGCCCCATCTCGCATTGTCGAAGTCTTTTTATCTCGCTTAATCCTTCCTTGGAGGTGGCATAATCCGGATGGAGAAGATAGTAAGCGATTTTTCCGTCCCATGCCTCATGGGGGGCACAGGGGGGACGCCTCAGGGCAGTGGTAAGCTCCTTGTAACCCCAAAGCAACACCTTTCGGCCTCTGATCTTTTCGATCAAAGCCTCAAGGCCTGCCGTCTCCGTCAGATCAACCACATTCAGCGAGTCGTCGCCTTCAGCTATGACGCATTCAGAAACCTTGTATCCTTGGGGGTAACGTCCCTCGCCGGCATAGGCCAAGGCAACAGCTTTGCCGCTGTATACATCTGGCCTTATGTCCTCGGTCTCGCTTAAAGTCCCTGAAACGCCCCTTCTTGCTTCTTCTTTTTTCGCCGTTAGCCCAAGCCTCTCGGGTATTTGTTTAAAACCCAGCTTGTTAAATATCTCGACCAAGGCCTCGTCATCGCGTCTACCGTTATGTTCTAATGTTTTAGGATCTATGTTTAGGGTATCGCGCAGACGGATAAGCTCCCTCCACTGAAACAGCTCTTCTTTTCTGTCCCTCAAAAGATGAGCTATCTTTTCGGGAAGCTCGTCCAGGTGCTCAAATAAATTCTCCAAGGTACCGTATTTTTGGATCAACGCTGACGCCCTTTTAGGTCCGATCCCAGGAACCCCCGGTATGTTATCGACCTTATCACCGATCAGGGCTAAGTAATCAGGGAAGGAAGAAGGCGGAAAGCCGAACTCGTCTTCAAAGGCCTTTTCGTCATACGTCTTAAACACCGAGACACCCTTTATCGGCCTTAATACTTTGACGTTTGTTCGTATCAGTTGAAGCATGTCCTTATCAGCCGTTAAGACGAGGATTTCTCCCTTTTCTTTCAAGCGATGGGCACATGAAGCTATGGCATCATCCGCCTCAACCCCCTCGATCTCAATAACGGGGTAGCCGAAACGCTTCATGAGTTCCTTGATTATGAAGATCTGAGACTTAAATTCCTCCGGTGCGGGGGGTCTATTTTCTTTATATTCCTTATATGCCTCGTGTCTAAAGGTTTCGCCCTTAGCATCGAAAAATACCACTACACGATCGGGAGCTTCGTCGTTTATTATCTTAAGAAGCATGTTTATAAAGCCAAGCACGGCATTGGTAGGAGTGCCATCTGGGGCATTAAGTTCGGGCAAGGCGTAGTAGGCCCTAAACGCCAAGGCATGTCCATCTACCAAAAGGATCCTTTCTCCGCTCAAAAGATGATGTCCTCCTTGTTGTTTTTGATACAATTGTAGTATATGTAATATTTTACGGCAAAGGTAATTCCTGTGGCGTTTCGGCATTTACTGACATATAGCATCAGACGTCTTCAGCATAGGAGGTATACGTCATGAATGAAGAGGTAAGGGTTCGTTTTGCTCCAAGCCCAACGGGAAACCTTCACATTGGAGGTGCTCACACTGCTCTTTTTAACTGGCTCTGGGCCAGGCACACGGGCGGCAAATTTGTGCTTCGCATAGAGGACTCGGACAGAGAACGTTCAACCAAGGAATTTGAGGAAAGCATATATTTGGGCTTAAGATGGCTGGGATTGCTTTGGGACGAAGGCCCTGAGGTTGGTGGCCCTCATGGACCTTATCGGCAATCAGAAAGGCTAGACATCTATCACAGCTATGCAGAAAAACTCTTAAACGATGGGCTTGCCTACAGAGAAGGAGAGGCCATCATTTTCAGGGTAATTCCCGGGGAAGTCGTATCCTTTGATGATATCGTCTATGGCCATATCGAGGTCAAAAGCGAGACCTTAAAGGACATCGTCCTCATAAAAAGCGACGGCATGCCCACATACAACTACGCCGTAGTCATCGACGATTTTACAATGTGGATCACTCACGTGATAAGGGGCGAGGATCATATAGCCAATACCCCAAAACAGATTTTGCTATACAAGGCCTTTGGCTGGGACGTTCCTCAGTTTGCCCATCTTCCCATGATACTGGGAAAGGACAAAAAGAAGCTCTCCAAGCGCCATGGAGCAACAAACGTCCTCGAATACAAGGACATGGGCTTTTTGCCGGAGGCATTGTTCAACTTCCTATCACTACTAGGTTGGTCGCCGGGAAATGACAGGGAGATATTTTCCATTCAGGAAGCGATCGAATGGTTCGACATAAAGGACGTAAACAAACGTGCTGCCGTTTTCGACATGGACAAATTACGCCACATTAACCAGGAACACATCAAGCTCATGGACCCGCAAAGCCGGCTTGAGGCAGTTAAACCTTTTTGGAAGGCCCTGGGTCTCCCCTTTGAGCAGCATGACCCTCAATACCTTGCAAAGGTCCTGGAAATAATGGAAGGAAGAGGGCAAACTTTAAGGGAGCTTGCAGAGTATACAGACTACTTCCTTACCTTCGAGCCCGTTAAGGCAAGGGTGGACAGGGAGTATGTCGAAACTTCAAAGGATATCCTTCGCCCTTTCTGCGAGGAGATGATAAAGCTTCCTCAATGGGATACCAAGACCTTGGAGGAATTTGCCAGAAGGTGGAGCGAGGAAAGACAAGTGCCGCTTAAAAAGATCGCGATGCCCTTAAGGATACTTTTGACCGGCACCAAAGTCAGCCCAGGCATATTTGAGGTAATAGAGCTGCTCGGTCCGGAGGAAACCAAAAAGAGACTTGCTTACTGGGAAATTTTATGATCTTCATAAACAATATGGGCCTCGATAAAGTCATCGAGGCCCATATTTAATCTTAGCCGTTATTTCCCGTCACAACCTGCTCTTTTCGATTGTAAGAGGCCAACAAGAACTCATCGCTCATGGACAAACACTGCACAGGACAAATCTCGGTACACTGGGCACAAAAACAGCATCTGTCCACATGCACTTTGATCTTCTTCTCCTCAGCAACGTAGGATATGGCATTTGCAGGACATACTCTGATGCACAACCTGCATCCTATGCATTTGTTTTTATCGTACGAAATCCTTCCCCTGAAGTTTTCGGGAGTAGGCAGAGGTGGATTGATCTCGAGCTCGCCGGATTCAGCTTTTTTTATCACAGTGGACAATCGATCCGGTATATGCGCAAGGGGAAACAGGTTAGTAAAGGGCTTCTTAAAAAGTTGCTTTAAGATGATGAACAACATTTTGTTTATCAAAGTTTATCCCTCCTAAAAGAGCACCACATCGAGCGTAACGAGTATCATGCCCGCCAATGCCAGTCCCCCCATTTGAAACCAGTAAAACTGTGAGGCCTGCCATATTTTAAATCTTCCGTACATCGTCCTAACTATCGTTATGGCCGCAATTTGAACAAGTAAGACCTTTACCCAAAACCATAAAAAGTCAACCACAACAAAGTATGCGCCGTGCAGGCCAAGGATTTTGCCCAACGAGAAGGGGAAAAACAAGGGAACCAGCAATGCCGACATCGCAAGGGATCTCAAGGCAAAGGTCAGCTTAAAAAGCGCTAAATTTCTCCCCGAATACTCGACCAAAAGACCTTCGAGGATCTCGGTCTTCGCCTCAGCGATATCCATGGGAACCTTGCCCACCTCTGCCGGAACCACGCCAAGCAACGCCAGAAGCAAAGAGAACAAGCCCATGCCGCCTATGAACCCGACGGTGTTCCAAACCGGCACGGTAACGAACGTCTCTAAGCTAAATGGCGCTCCAGGGACTCCCTTTTTATACATCACCCACGCTAAAGTAAGCGTCACTAGAGCTAAAGGAAGTTCATAGCTCATCATGAGGACCATCTCACGTTGAGAACCAACGTTCGCGTAAGGCGAACCGCTGGCGAATCCTCCAATGACCATCATCACTGCCGATGCCGCCAGCAGGTAAAGGATCAGGATGATGTCGCCGTTCCCGGCCATTATGGGCGGGATGGACCCAATGGGTATGTAAAGAAATATCAGTAACACCAATGCCATAGACATCCACGGAGATGCCTGAAATATAGCCCTTACCGCCCTCCTTGGGACTATCGATTCCTTACCAAGAAGCTTTATCACGTCATAAAATGGCTGCAGCAGGGGCGGACCAAAGCGTTTCTGCATCCTGGCGTGCAGGATCCTGTCGATCCCCTCATACAGAAGGGCAATGATTATGACGAGACAAAAGAGAGCAAAGCCGGATATGATTTTGGAAAAAAGCAGGTTCATCGACGCATCAGCCTCCTAGTCTTGTCGCGACACATCTTGATAAGCTCTTCTTTAGTTGCTACAGAAGAGGAACCTTTTTCGTCCACAACCAGCACTCTTTCCATGCAGGATATGCAGGGATCTATGCTATTTATGATCAAAGGCGCATCGGCTATTTCCTGGTTCTTAAACATTATCGGCCATGACATTGCGTTGGCGTAAGTTGGAGCCCTGACCTTCCACCATGTCACGTTTTCCTCGCCTTTTTTCAGCCTAATGACGTGGGTGTCATCGCCCCTTGGAGCCTCTATGGAGGACTGCCCCACCCCGTCTGCATCTTTCAATATGTTCAGCAGCTTTGCAGGCTTTGGCTCATGCATGATGGGCCCTTCCGGCAGGCCGTCCATGCACTTCTTTATTATCTCCAGGGACTGATAGACCTCCATTACCCTCACAAAAAATCTGTCAAAGATATCTCCGCGGGCCTTCCCGAAATAATCCTGAGGGACGATAGGCTCTACTTCGAGATCTGCGTAAGCCTCGTAAGGAGACGACCATCTAAGGTCGGTTCGAAGCCCACTTGCTCTGGCAGTGGGCCCTACCGCACAATACCTAACGGCATCTTCATAGGACAATACGCCTATATCTCTCATCCTAGCCTTTACGATAGGGTCTTCTGTAACGGCATTATAGAAGTACGAGAACTCGCGATTGTAGTAATCGAGCATTTCTTTTATGGCATCTGCTACTTTAGGTGTAATATCGCGTCGCACTCCCCCAACGGTGCCTACGCCATAGTTTACCCTGTTGCCCGTCATGGCCTCCAATACGTCCATGACTTTTTCCCTGAGGAGCATCCCAAGGTTAAAGGCCGAGTCATAACCAAAGGTATAGCATGCAACCCCAGCCCACAATATATGAGAATGGACACGCTCAAGCTCCAATAATATGGTCCGTATATATTTCGCCCTGGACGGCACGGGGATGCCCGCCGCATCCTCCACAGCTCTGACAAAGGAAATGATATGAGCAAACGAACAGATACCGCATATCCTTTCTGCCAGATATATGACCTGTATGGGATTCCTTTCCCTTGCCATATATTCTATTCCCCTATGTATTGCACCCGGCCTGATGCGCACGTCGACTATCCTCTCGCCGTCCACTTGCAACCAAGCGGTTATGGGCTCCTTTAAGCCGACGTGAACGGGGCCAATTGGAATGGTGTAGGTTTTATTTTCACCAAGAGCCATCATTCATCACCTTTTCAAGAAAGTTCCCTAATATGTTTAGGAGAAAGCCCCGAATCGTCCCGCCTCCAGGGATGGACTTTCTCGTCCCAGTTCTCCGGCAAAAACACCAACGACTGATTTGGCAAGCCATTGAAGGACACGCCAAGCATTTCGTGCATCTCACGCTCGCTATACTCTATACCAGGAATCTTGTCGTACAAAGAAGGCATGACTAAATCCTCTTTGGGCACCTCAACGGACAGAACTACGCCGATCCTCTTTCCTCGACCGGCCCCGGAAAACAGCGAAAAGTGATAGTTCAGCAACACAGCATTCCCAATGTCGTCCCCCGACATGACATGGAAGATGGGGAAATCGAATGAAAAAAGAAATTCGACTAGTTCTTCTAAATCGTCCTTTCGACAGGAAATCCAAACATCGTAAAACGAAACTTCGTCTTGCTTGCCTGCCACTCTGCCCCTTACCTCAACGTTATGGATTTTGTCACCGAACTTCTTCTCCAATGAGGATTTAAACTCCTCGGGCGATTTGGCAACCACGTTAAGCATCGCTTTATGCATTTGTGGCGCCTCCAGTCTTTAAAAGTTCCTCTCTTTTTTCCTCGAGCTTTAAGATGGCCTTTGCCACGCCATCTATGATGGCCTCAGGCCTTGGCGGACAACCATGGACGTATACGTCAACGGGAAGTATCTGATCGACAGGTCCGTCCAGGTTGTACGACTTATAGAATACATCGCCCGATGCACCGCAGTTGCCTACGACTATGACGACCTTCGGATTTGGCATCTGGGCATAAATCCTCCTGAGACGATCCGTCATGTACTTCGTCACAGGGCCAGTTACCAAAAGCGCATCGGCATGCCTGGGGGTGCCGACCAGCTTCATCCCGAAACGTTCTATGTCATACCTCGGTGTAAGAAGAGCTACTATCTCTATGTCGCAACCGTTGCAGGATCCGCTGTTGCAGTGAAACGCCCAAATCGATCTGGGCAGGATTCCTAGTTCCTTCTTTATATCCACCTTAAACATGTCTAGATCCTCCCTATAACAAAATTAATATCGAAATGACGGCTGCCGTAGCGATCAAAAGCCCCATGTAGTCCGAAAGAATTCCTGTGTGAACGCCCACGAGCAGGTTATAAAAGGAGGCGATGGCCTTAGTAAATCCCCAATAGGAAGAGCTGGCTGGAACGGCCAAATCTTGCCCATTTTGCGGAACAGGGTTGCCACCGTAAAATACCTCGTCCTGGTATGTGCCCTTCTCGTAGTCGCTTCTGCCCGTCGAGCGAATGTATAGAACTATTAATGCCCCAAGGGCAAAAAACATCATCCAGGCATATACGTTCCAAAACCCGAAACCCGTGTATACGGTCCCAATCGTCATTGTAAACCACTCCCCATCACTGCCTGAATGTAGCTGGCCTGATTGACCAAATCTCGCGCAGCAGGCTCAATCAAATTGGATAATACCCAATTAGGCATTAAGCTCAAAGTCAAGATCATCAGACACAAGACCGACATGCCTATGATCATGCTCAGTGGGACTTCCCTTACGTTCGTCATGTTCTCCCTGGATGGCCCCAAAAATCCCGACTGGAAGACCTTGACGAACGACGCGAGCGTCAGTATGGATGTCACCATAGCTACGACGGCCAAAAAGGGGTGTACGACGAAAGAAGATTCATATATCAAAAGCTTTGAGACAAAACCGTTGAAAGGCGGCAAACCGGCAATGGCAGCAGCTGCCACTGCAAACATGACAGTGGTGTATGGCATATTCCTAGAAAGGCCACCCAGTTTGTTCAAGTCCGTCGTTCCCGTAGCGTAAAAGAGGGAACCTGCTGTCAAAAACAACAATCCCTTATACATGGCATTGTTAATGATGTGAAAGATGCCACCTTTCATAGCCGTAAAGCCAAACTCGCTCATTGCTTGTGGACTTGACAGGGCAAGCAGGCCCAGGCCAATTCCCATGAGCATATAGCCGGTCTGCGAGATACAATGGTAAGCCATTAACCGTTTTGCTTCCTTTTGTATGACCGCCATGACGACGCCTATGAACATCGAAAGCAAGCCAAAGACCACTACGATCCATGCCAGGATTGATCCATGAAAGGCCTGCCCATATATCGAAAATGCAATCCTAAACATGCCGTAAAGGGAAGCCTGGCCAACCACGACCAAAAAACAAGGTATTCCTGCCGGTGCCTGGCCGTATGCATCCGGTTCCCACATGTGCAGCGGAACGGCTCCGCACTTCATGGCCATTGAGGTGATAAAGAGCACCAATGCCACCTTTTCGAGGAAACCAACCTGTATGTTCTTGGCAAGCGCTGCCATGTTAAGCGTTCCATATACCCCGTAAAGGATGCCTACTCCGATGAGAAACAGAAGGGCAACGAAGGTAGACAAAACTGTATACTTGAAGCTGGCTTCAATTGCCTCCGGCGTATCTCGCCAAAAAGCTATGAGGCCATAGGATGCCACAGAGGCTATCTCAAGAAATACGAAGAAGTTAAAAAGGTCTCCCGTAACTTCCAAGCCCAGCATCGCCGTAAGAAGCAGGAGAAACAGTGATACGAATTTGTTTCCGTCATGAACGCGGTCCAAAAACCTGATGGAAAACAAACCGCTGGCTAAAGCGCTTATAGAACCTGTCAAGACCATAAAGGCGCCAAAGGCGTCGACTTCCATGATGATACGTATAGGCAAAGACATGCCCGAAGGCAACGTAAAATTCCAACTCTGCCCCCCCATGACGTATATCAAAGTGCCATATATCCCAACTCGCCTCCACAAAAGAAAGGCCAATACAGTAGTTACAGCCAAAATGAAGGTGAACCAAAGGTTGCGCAATAGCGGTTTAGTCAACGCTATTGACACAAAAGCCCCCAGCAAGGGAATAGTCAAAATTAGGGCGGGAAGGTGTACTTGCCAGCTCATCCCCTTAGCCTCCTTATCTCGTAGACATCCAAAGTTTTATAGTGTTTATATAGAAGCATTATCAAGGACAACAGTAGAGCTGTGGTAGCCAACCCAATAACGATAGCCGTAAGCGTCAAAGCCTGTGGGGTGGGCAAGACCATTTTCTTGAACTCTCCAGCCAGGGTATATACCGGAATAGACCCTCCGGTCCTGTAGCCCAACACTATCAGGAAAAGATTCGTGGAAGATTCAACTACGCTCACTGCAATCGCTATTTTTATAATATTGCGTTTGAACATGATTCCGTAAAGTCCTATGACAAATAGAGCACCGACTACGATCATGGGCAAGTTGTCAATCATTTCTCTTTACCCCCTTGCGGCTTTCGATGACGTGGCGCATTCCCAAAAACATGAACACAATTATCGTGGACAACCCACCGACCACTTCAATGCCTACTGCCATGTTTGCAAAGGCGATCGTACCCGCGCTGTTCAGGACACCTGCATTTGGTCCAAGGGGTACAGGACTGCCAAATAGACCACCTTTCAGCGCCAAAAAATTGTACAAATATGTGGTGCGCAATCCCAAGAATCCGATCCCAATAAAGGCGATCAATCCAACGCACTCAAATACCGTTAAAATATCGCTCCTAAGCCATTCCATAAAACGCTTCCCGCCGTGGGCCACGAGCAAAAGAGCGACAAAGGTCGCAACAATGGCACCGCCCTGGAATCCTCCTCCCGGGGAAAGATGTCCGTGTATGATCACGTAGGCACCGAAGACAACCACAAACCAGGCAAATATATTGCATATAGTCCTTACAACTATCGACATAGGCTTCATGTCCACCTACTCCTCCTTTCGAAAGAGCGCAGCGACGGACATCACTGCTGTAAGCAGCACAGCAGCTTCGCCCAATGTGTCGAAACCACGGTAATCAAATACTATTGAAGTAACTACGTTGTTAGCTGCACATTCGCTTTGAGCGTTAGCTATGAAATAATCGTCCATGCTGGAATCTCTGGGCTCTCCAAAGGGATGAATATCGAGCAATCCCTGGCAAAAGATCCCCGCGAAGACCACGAAAAAGATCAGAAAAAGCACCCTAGGACCTTTCATCTTGATCGTTCCCCTTTCTGCGCCATCCAAGCGAGTTGCAAGCCCTTAAAGCCATAATATATATGGCGGTAGACAACCCGGCTCCAATAGCAGCCTCAGCTATAGCCACATCCGGTGCCTGGAGAATGTAAAACTCCAAGGAAATGAGGAGGCTCATCACACATGAGGATATTACCGCATTCAGCAAATTATCGAACCATATTGCAAAGAACCCGCTCACTGCAATCATCAGCAATATGAAAATATGACCTGCGTCCATCATGGCTATTTTTCACCTGCCTCTTTCTCGGCCAACCTATCAATATTACCTAGAGGTTTTACTCCACTCCTGTGAGCTGCACGCGCTATGGCATGCGCACCTGTAGGGTTTGTTATCAGAAGTGCAAATATCGCAACTACTACATGGATGGCAAAGGTCATAAACCTGGCTTCACCTGTCATTGCGTATTTAGATATCGCATATACCAGCACTGATAGAGACGTAAATATAGAACCAAAGGTGGTGCATTTTGTCGTTCCGTGAAGACGGGTATATACATCTGGGAACCTATACAACGCAATGGTACCTAGCACATTGAATACCAATCCTATTCCCAAAAATAATTTAATAAGGAACTCCGTCGATCCGCTCAAGCTAAAACCCCCCTTCGATATAACGGGCGATGAACAATGTGCCAACAAAGGACAGGGCAGCATACACTATAGCTATATCTACCATGACGATGGAGTCATATACAGCTCCAAGAATTATCATCATCGCCACAACAAAGGTATTCATGGTATCCAAAGCTACAACCCTATCGGGAACGGTGGGCCCCATCACCAAACGAACAGACATGGAAAAAACGGAAACACTTAGAATCAGGAACGCAAATACAAACGTACTCACGACTCAACCACCCTCTTTGCCCACTCCTCAAAGGAGCCATAAATATCCTCGCCTGTCGGCTCGACTTTAGTGATATTAATCCAGTGTATGTAATAGGTACCGTTGTTTTCGTCTACATCGACCGTTAAAGTGCCAGGAGTCAATGTTATGGAATTGGCCAACATGGTCATCGCGTAAGAATTTTTCAAAGAGGTTTGAACGCGTACGATCCCTGGATTGATCTTTCCGGTGATCACTCTGTAAGCCACATCGAGATTTGCCTTCGTCATTCCCCATAAAAAGGGGCCAAAAATAAACGCGATTAGCTTAATCCATCGATCCGGCCGCAGAGCCGTTAATCTGTATAATCCCGGACTCCACGAACGACAAGCCAAAGTGATTACTACACCTAAAGCAACTGCTATCACCAACTCGTTTAGGGGAATTGCCCCGCCCGACCAAACAATAAGCAAATACATGACAACTGAGGCTACGAAAATAACCATATGACGCACACCCCCTCTTGGTCCTGCTTAAAAGCGAAAATCATAATGTATACTGCGCAATGAAAAACTTTAAACCACAAACAACAATAAGTTTAATTAAATATATTTATTTTACAAACATTTTATATTTTAAATAACGACTTATTTTACCACTATTTCAACCAAAAATAAAAAATACGTGCCATTATAATGCAACACATATTAGACTGACCTAATTTCTTTTCTCATAAAGGCCAGGTATGACACGGCAAAGCACACTATAGATGCTGCAATCAGGGCAACAAATTGAGGCCATATGACCAATACGCTTTGGCCAAGCGAAAGTGGGGTCAAGATCAGGCCTTTAAGCTGGCTTTCAAACATCGGGCCAAATACCCTAACGGTGGGATTCAAAAGGGCAATCGATATCTCCTCAAGCAATACCGCCGGCGAAAATCTAAGCAACATAGTCCGCAAACTTTCATGTTTTGCTAACAATTCAGGATCAGATTGCTGAGTTATGGGATATACCTCATCTGCTATGACACCCGCTATCATGTAGACGAAAAAGGCCAAGAATATCCAAAGGGCTATTGACATCAAGGCAGAGGTAGAGCTTTTTTCGAAAACGATGGAAAAAAGAATCGCAAGGCTAGTCCAAAAGGCCACATACAGAACGCAAGCCACAAAAAACAGCAAAGCCCTCATCACTTCTTGGCCATTAGGCACCACTCCAAGCTTTGCGATCGATATTCCTGCGATCATGACCATGATGCTGGCTATCATTATGGCAACGGTGGCTATAGAGGCAAGAAACTTCCCGTTTATTATGACATCACGATAAACTGGTTGAGAAAGTATTAGGCTCAACGTACCTCTTGTGCGCTCTCCATTAATGGCGTCAAATCCAAGGATAATCCCCAGCAAAGGGCCAAAAAAACTGATAAAAAATAGAAATGAAGGGAGACCTCCCCCTGCCGAGGTAAACAAGTTCAAAAACAGATATTCCTCACTTAAGAATTGCTCCTCGCCTAACGCTCCCGAAGCTGTGTATGAAGAAAACAATCCTGTTATCACAATTATTAAAGTTATCAGCATAAAGCGCCTGCTTCCGAATTGATCCGTTAATTCCTTGAGGAACACTGGCAGCAAACCATTCATTTTTCCGATCACCCCTCTCGGAAATAGCGAATGTAAATTTCTTCCAGGCTGTACTCCTTACCCTTAACCTCTATAGGAAGAAATCCCCTCATGACAACTTCTCGGACTATATCAAGCTTTCTAGTTTCATCAAACTTCACAATTATAGTGTTGTTTGCGATTCTTTTTTCTGTTATGCCTTCTATTCCATCGAGCTTCTTTAATGCTTCTTCATTAATGAAACTATATGTCAACTTCATAACGCCCTCTCGTTCGCCCAAGACCTGTCTTCCGATATCTTCTATGCTTCCTTGAGCTACCATCTTGCCCTTGAACATTATTCCCACTCGATCGCAGACCTGCTGGACTTGATAAAGGAGATGGGAGCTCAGCAAAATGCTTACGCCCATCTCCCTGCTCATCCTACGTATAAGATCCAGCACCTGTTCCGTGCCTTCGGGGTCTATGCCAGTCGTAGGTTCGTCCAAGATCACAAGCTTTGGATCTTTTATCAAGACAGAGGCTAATCCAAGCCTTTGTCTCATCCCCTTAGAATAGGTGCCCACCAATTTGTCTCTTACATCCAAAAGACCTACCGTGGCCAAAACCTCATCGATCTTCTTGAGTGCCACGTCCTCCTTAATACCGTTAAGTTTAGCTAGATAGAGTAGGTTTTCTTTGGCCGTCAAATCCTCGTAAAAACCAACGTTTTCCGGCAAATAACCCGTAATTCTCTTCACTTTTAGGGGTTCCTTGGTTGGGTCATATCCACAAATGCGAACGACCCCAGATGTCGGCTCAGTCATCCCCAAAAGCATAAGTATGGTCGTCGTCTTTCCGGCACCGTTAGGTCCCAATAACCCAAAGATCTCGCCTTGAGCTACGCTAAAGCTTACGCCATTAACGGCTCTAAAACCATTGTAATCCTTTACCAGATCCTGGGCTTCGACCACGACATTCATATTTACCGCCTCTTCAGCTTAGCAAATATCCCAAACAGCAAAGCTATTACCACTACGATAACGCCAACGCCTATCCATCCCCACGTGGTTGGCACTTTAACTGTTGCCCTAAGCTCTATGGTTCGTTTGTCCTGATCACCAGCTGCGGTAAGGACTACCTGATAGTCGCCAGGGATAGTCCTTTCGGGGGCTTTAAAGGTGATCTGAATTGTCTCAGGTTTTTCCGTCTTGGCCAGCGGCTCAAGCACTCCCAGCTTGTCGGGCTTAAAGGTTATCTCCCAATCCTCAGGCTTGCTTGTGACCAAAAAGGATATATTTTCGATGGGAGCGGAACCTTCATTCCAAACATAAAATATCTGTTGGCTTTCCTTGCCCGCCACCATGTCGAAGTTAAGCCTTCTAGTTTCAGGAGCAATTTGGAGCTTATAAGTGCCCTCCACTTTAACCTTGAGGTTCAACTTTGTATCGCTATTTCCAACTTTAGCGTGAAATTCTAGAGGATACTCTCCCTTTTCTGCCTCTATGGGAGGAACAACAGTGAAATTAAGGGTCTCGCTCGAGTTCGCACTGATCTTTATCGAGTTTACTCGCTTATCGGTCTCCCATCGCGGAGTTATATAGGAATTCCAGCCAGATGGGGCTACAGTGACAAAATCCACCACCGTATCCTTGTCGGAGTTGTTGTTGACCTTAATCTCAAAGCTAATAGGTTGGCCGGCAGCGCCTTCCAGGACAGGATATTTGGACTCCAGCTCTATTAGTTTCCCAGCCCCCGCATTTACGGCTACTTTACCGCCCTTAAGATATACATAGATCGGATATTCCCTCACAGTCCCACCGCCTGAAGCCTTTACCACAAACCTATAATTCCCGGGATGTGCGTTATCCCCTGGTTTAATGTGCAATTTTATGTTGACTTCTTTGTTTTCGTTATTTTCACTTCCGCTTCCTGCGTCCAAGCGGACCCGGTTAACTCCAAAACCGCCCCATTGAGAGCTAACGAATTTGACATCCCAGTTTTTGGCTTTGGGGTCGCGCTCCAGATCGAGCTTGACTTCCATTTCGGTGTTAGTTGGATTTCGAAAACTGACATCTATGTAGACCTCATCTTCCGTGCCCATCTCTATACCGGTAAACGGAATATGAACAATAAAACTCCCTTGCTGAGCAAAGGCCTTATCGTAGGCACATAAGGGAAATAACAAACCAACTATAAAAATCATCAGAAATATAGAACGAAATTTTTGTGCATTAGTTATCATATTCATGAATGTCCCCTCACCCTCCAAAGTTGGTTGAGTTCATATCAATGGAAAGGATACCCCACTATTTTCGAAAGTTCAAGGAGATTTAAGGATCTTTACAATAAAAAACGGCCCTTGCAATCTTGCACAAGGACCGTTTTTATTTTCTGGTGGAGGCGGGGGGAATCGAACCCCCGTCCGACAAGGGCCAGCCGTGAAGTTCTACGGGCGTAGTCCCTGTTTTAGGTTTCGGCTAAGCGCTCTCCCAGGGACAGGATCGCGTTAGCCTATCCTCCTGCGGTGTCCCCTTCAGGCAGGGAGGAACTGCCTGAAAGCTAGCCACCTTTTGTGACGCCTGTCGACGCCGCGGTGGCGACGGCATCGCAAGCGTGACCGCTAACTAAGCAGCCAGTGCGTAATTTTCGTTGGCACTTATTGTTTTCCCGCCTGTTTTACGAGGCTTGCGGGGACCTCGGCCCGCTCCTCACGACCCTCCACATGCCGTCGACACCATTCGCCCCCTTAACGTTTTGCGACCTTTCGTGCCCTTTCCATTTCAATGCGTGCATCTCTTTCAGCGATAGCATGACGTTTGTCGTAAATCTTTTTACCCTGGGCCAAAGCCAGTTCAACCTTTGCCCATTTACCGTCTTTTATGTATATCGAAAGCGGTATGAGAGTTAAGCCTTTCTGTTGTGTTTTGCCGATAAGCCTTCGAATCTCATCTTTGCGAAGCAACAACTTCCTTGGCCTTAAAGGATCGTGATTGTAGTAAGTTCCTTTCTCATAAGGTGATATATGGACGTTATATAACCAGCATTCACCATTTTCTATCTTGGCATACCCATCTTTTAGATTAACCCGCCCTTCCCGTACCGATTTAATTTCGGTTCCAGTAAGGACGATGCCGGCTTCGAATGTCTCTAATATAAAATAATCATGACGAGCTTTTCTGTTTTGGGCAATTATCTTTTTGTCCATCACCTTTCCTCCAATGCAAAGTATACCGAAACCCGCTAGAATAGTCAATATTGATCAAAAAAATGGTCGGGGCGAGAGGATTTGAACCTCCGACCTCCTGGTCCCGAACCAGGCGCGCTAACCAGGCTGCGCTACGCCCCGAACGCGATCATATTATCATTAACAAGCACGGCTTTCAACCACAAGTTTCTAAAAATCTCGCAGTAACCCATCGAACTTAACCCGACCTGGTAGATCAAAGAAATTGCGCCAAGCCTCGTTGGACTACTGCATGTATTAACTTTCCTTTTGCCACCTTTTGTTTCGACGTTTTAACTGCACTTTTGATCTCAGGCAACACTTCTTCGACAAGCCTTTCATCATTTCCATGAATGGTAACGACGCTTTCACCGCTACTAACGTAATCTCCAACCTTTTTATTGACGACCATGCCAACGGCAAGGTCAATTTTATCTTCCTTTTTAGCTCTTCCCGCACCAAGCTTCATGGCGCACAGCCCAAGCTTTTCCGCATCCAGCTCCGAAATATAGAAGTCTTCCTGAGCCTTTAACTCATACTTTATCTTTGCTTGGGGCAACAAGGAATAATCTTCTAAAGCGTTAATATCACCGCCTTGCGCTTTCACCATCTCCTTCAGTTTGTCCATCCCTCTTCCACTCACCAAAGCATCTTGCAACATCTTTGAGGCAATATCAAAACTTTGCGCTATACCAGCTAAAATAAGCATATAGCTACCAAGAGCCAGACACACTTCCATCAACTCGGATGGCCCTCTGCCCTTTAAAGCCTCACATGCCTCTATTACTTCCAAGGAATTACCTATTGCCCTGCCCAGAGGTTGATTCATGTCCGTCAAAACTGCCACCGTACGCCTGCCAGAAGTTTCACCGATGTTTACCATCATCTTAGCCAACGCCATGGCGTCCTTCAAATCCTTCATGAAGGCGCCCTTGCCGACCTTTACGTCCAAAACAATGACATCAGAACCGCCGGCGATCTTCTTGCTCATGACGGAACTGGCTATGAGGGGAATGGAATCGACAGTGGCCGTAACATCTCTTAAGGAGTAAAGCTTTTTATCCGCGGGAACGAGATCGTCAGTCTGGCTTATTATCGAAATTCCAACTGAATTTACGATATTGACGAACTCATCAAGCGTTAGAGAGACCTTCATGCCGGGGATCGCTTCGAGCTTATCGAGAGTACCTCCAGTATGACCGAGCCCCCTGCCAGACATCTTGGATATGGGCGCTCCGCATGACGCGACAAGTGGACACACGACTAAGGTCGTGGTATCGGCCACTCCGCCAGTGCTGTGTTTATCTACTTTCGTGCCTTTAATGCCAGAAAGGTCAACCACTTTGCCAGAACGTACCATAGAATCAGTAAGCGAGAATACTTCTTTCTCGTTCATTCCCCTAAAATACGTGGCCATTAAGAATGCTGCCGTTTGATAATCGGGAATATCACCACTGCAGCAGCCCTTTAGAAAGTAATCTATTTCATCGTCTCCCAGGGGCACACCGTCCCTCTTTTTTCTAATGACATCCACAGCTCTGATCATGAAAATTGCCTCCCATAGGCTTTATTTTTTTATCTTATATGAATCAACGTAAATTGCACCTTCGATAGTAGTTTCATAATAATTTATACGGTATAATTACCATTAAGTATACTACCTTAGGGGGAAATGGTTTACATCCGAAGAACAAGGGGGGGAAGCCATGAAGCGGCTTGCAGCTTATCCGGAACGATGCGTAGGATGCGAAAGCTGTATGTTAACTTGCTCCAAGACTTGGTTCAAAGAAGAAGATAAGGAGCTGTCCAGAATCAGGGTGACACAGGGCGATTCGGGGTACGTGATTAACGTATGCAACCAATGCGGTGTGTGTATCGATACCTGCCCCACTCTAGCCATAGGTAGAGATGCTCAGGGAGTTGTCAGAATTGACGAGAGCAAGTGCGTAGGATGCCTTATGTGTGCCGGGTTTTGTCCAACGGAAAGCATGTTCACTGCCGATAACAAGGAAAAACCCTTTAAGTGTATAGCCTGCGGCATCTGCAGTAAGATATGTCCGCCAGAGGCACTAGTATTGGAGCAAGATTAGCGAAAGGGGGAAAATTTAATGGACAAGATGAGGCTCCTCGCAAGATGGGAATACAAACCTGTGAATATTTATAGAGGATACGCCGGAAGGACGCTTTACGTTAACATCAGCAATTTTAGCTTCGAGGAAAGACCCGTATCTGAAGATATGAAGGAAAAGTTCATAGGAGGAAGGGGCTTTGGCCTTAAGCTGCTTTGGGACGCTGTGAAGGATACGACAAAATGGAACGATCCCGAAAATGAAATTGTAATATCAGGGGGACCTTTGTGTGGAATAACCCAGTACCCTGGTTCAGGCAAATGTTATACAGTGTTTATCTCACCATTAACGGAGCAAACATACGATAGCAATGCTGGCGGTTACTTTGGCCCGCTACTTAAATTCTCGGGGTGGGATGCACTGGAAATCCAGGGAAAAGCCGATCGCGACATCGTCGTCTTCATCGATGGAGATAACAATAGAGTTGAGATTTATGAATCGCCCTTTGAAGAAGTAAATGCCGTTACGGTGACCGAAGCCTTGCATGAATATTTCGCGGAAGACGAGGAGGATAAGCGAAACATATCGGTGGTGTCTACCGGCAAGGGCGCAGAAAACAGTTACTGGGGATGTCTTAACATGAGCTTCTACGATCTCCGTCGAAAGACACCTCGTCTAAAACAAGCCGGAAGAGGCGGAGGCGGCACGGTCTTTCGCGACAAAAAATTAGCAGCTATCGTGGTCAAGAAAAGAGGCATTGGGCCCTCGAGCAATAACCCAGCGGACCTAACCACACTTCAACGGGTTGGCCTAAAACTCCACAAGGAGATTCGAGACCTTGATGACCAGCAAAACAAGATGCGCAAGGTTGGTACTCCACATTTAAACGAGATAATGAACGAATATCACCTCCTCCCAGTGCATAACTACAAGTTCGGCCAACACAAGGACGCCTCAAAGATCCACTCAAAGGTCTTTGAACGGATATTCACCCAAGGAATCCCCGATGGATGTTGGTATGGATGCTCCATGGCTTGCGCTAAAGCTGCCGATAAATTCGAGCTCAAAACCGGCCCCCTAAAGGGCAGGAAAGTTACGGTAGATGGACCTGAGTATGAGACCTGTGCCGGTTTAGGTTCCAATATTGGCGTTTTCGATCCCGAATGGATCATCGAGGCCAACTTCTACGCCGATCATTACGGACTGGATACCATATCCTTGGGAACGGGCATAGCTTTCGTGTGCGAATGCTACGAGCTTGGTTTCCTTAACAAGGAAATCACTAACGGACTTGAGTTGAAATTCGGGGCAAAGGATGACATCATGGAGCTAATACACAGGATGGGGCGTGGCGACGACGAGTTTGCCCGCATTGTTGGCCTTGGTATCCACCGGATGAAAAAGATATTTGCCGAAAAGTATGGAGCTCCTAGCGATGTTCTCGAAAACATAGGCATGGAAGGTCAAGGCCTGGAGGTATCGGAATATGTACCAAAGGAATCTGTCGCTCAATGGGGCGGATATTTCCTCACGCTAAAAGGACCGCAACACGACGAGGCCTGGCTGATCTTCATGGACAGAGTGAACAAGCAATTACCCACGTTCGAGGATAAGGCCGAAGCTTTGCATTACTTCCCCAACTTCAGGCTATGGTTTTCTTTGGTGGGCTTGTGCAAACTACCATGGAACGACATTGAGCCAGCCGACAACGCCATCAAATATAAAGGCATTGAAGCTGCCAAGGTGCCTGAACACGTCCAAAATTACGTAGACCTTTTTAACGCCGTGACCGGAAAGAAAATCACCAAGGAAGAGCTGATAATACAATCCGAAAGGGTTTACAACTTCCAGCGGGTCTTTCAGTTAAGGCTAGGCAGGGGGACTCGAAAAGACCACAACATCCCCTTGCGGGCAATAGGGCCGGTGTTTCCCGATGAATGGGAAGCAAGAAGCGACTACTATGACAATGAGCTGAAAGCTGCAGGCATCGACCCCGAAAATCTCTCGACGGAGGAAAAGATCAAAAAGCTGCAAAATTACCGTTTGTCCCAATGGGAGCAGCTCGTCGATGCCGTATACAGGCGCAGAGGGTGGAACAAAAACGGCATACCAACAATCGAGACGTTAAGGCGTTTGGGGATCGACTATCCGGAAGTTGTTGAGGTAGTAAAAAGACACCTTAAGCCCGAGGATGAATGGGAAAGTTAAGGAGGGGCAAACATGATAAAGGTAAACGGCGAGGAAATGGAGTGGCATCCAGGGATGACCGTCAAGGATATCCTGGAAGCCAAGAAATTTATATTTCCCATGATTGGGGTTTGGATAAACGACAAACCGATTCCTCGCGACAAATTTGAGACTACCGTTGTTAATGACGGCGACGACGTCCAGGTCATCCACATGATAAGCGGCGGGTAAAATTGGTTACTAATTAAATAGTCTGCTCGATAATGAAATAGCTTATAAAGATTTGAGGTGCTCTAGTGGAAATTTGCCGTTAGAGCACCTCATTTAAAAATCATAAGGCAGAGGGGGTATTGATAATGGGCACGAAGGAAGAGCCTAGACCAAGTATCATCGATTCTTTGGTTTCAATAGGGCTGCTGGTAATTGTGATGGCAGTATGCCTTGCCGTCTACCATACGGATCCCCACGTTCCGCTGATGATGGGATCGCTTTTTGCGAGCATCATCGCCCTAAAAGTCGGATACAAATGGAAGGACATAGAAATGGGCATGATGCAGGGTATTACTCAAGCATTACAAGCGATAGTCATATTGGCAATCATAGGAGTTCTTATAGGAGTTTGGATAGAAGCAGGCGTAGTACCCTCCATGATTTACTATGGACTTATGATAATTTCTCCAAAATTCTTTTTAGTTGCAACTCTATTAATTTGCTCGATAGTATCCCTGGCCACCGGGACGTCATGGGGTACCATGGGCACAATGGGAATTGCACTGATGGGCATTGGGGCCGGGCTTGGAATACCGCCTGCTCAAACTGGCGGTGCCATCGTAAGTGGAGCCTACTTTGGCGACAAAATATCGCCTTTATCGGATACGACTAACTTGGCTCCTGCCATGGCTGGCACCGATATATTTACACATGTCAAACACACAATTAAGGTGAGCGCGGTATCCTATCCTTTGTCTCTTTTGATATTCTTTCTTTTGGGAATGAGGTATTCCTCTTCAAACATGGATATGTCTCAGATAAAGGCTATTCAAGATGCGCTGTCGGCGCAGTTTAACATCAATCCTCTTCTATTGTTGCCCCCGCTCATTGTCATAATCTGCATAGCACTGAAGGCTCCTGCAATCCCAGGGATAACGATCGGCATCATAGCCGGAGCCATAGCAGCATTCATATTTCAGGACGTCAATTTCGGCAACATAGTAAACGCTGGATATGGAGGTTATGTGAGCCAATCAGGCAACGCCATGATAGATGGACTTCTTACTGCCGGAGGGCTCACGGGAATGATGTATTCGATATCCCTTACCATAATAGCAATGATGTTTGGAGGCATAATGGAAAAGACAAAACAACTCGAAGTATTGGTAAATGCTCTTCTCAAAAAAGTTAAGACCGTTGGAAATCTGGTTGCAGCAACTGCAGCTACATGCATAACATCAAACATGCTGTTGCCGGAACAATATATTTCAATAGTCCTGCCTGGTCGCATGTATGCAAATGCCTACAGAAAGATGGGGCTTCATCCCAAAAACCTTTCAAGAGCCCTGGAATGCGCTGGAACCGTAACCTCGCCATTGGTTCCATGGAACACATGCGGTGCTTTCATAAAGGGAACGCTGGGCATAACTCCATTCCTTTATGACCCCTATGCGTGCTTTAACTACCTAACGGTACTGACATTACTCGTTTTCGGTTATTTTAATATAACTATGACCAGAATTGATGAAGAACCTGAAACGGTCCTCCAAATTAACCAATTGACCGAATAATAACAGCTATAATAACCATAGAGGGGCAACTTGCCCCTCTATGTAACTATGGCGTCTTTCCTTCGTCGTTTCCCTTTGGCAGATTGTTATTTCTCTTTTTATGCCTTTCCTTCCAAAGCAGGCCACGCTTTTCGTCACCGCTTATTTCCTTAAAGAGAGGAACCTCCGTCCACCCCCAAGGCGTCAGAAGGAGAAACCTTATCGATACGCCTATCTTTGCAAGTGCCTTTATATGCTTTGAGTACTGAAGCACCTCACTCAAATCCCAGTTTTCTCCTAAGATCCATATCCTGCGGCAAATACCGCGGGCAAACAAGGCTGCATGATCAACGGCCCATCTTATTGCCTCATCGTTATCTATAGGGGTAAACGATAATATAACAGCCTCTTCACGATTGCATTCCTCAATCTCGGGAGTTATCAAATCGGCATATTCTTTAATCCATGCTAATTGCTCGAGCAAATATTGAGGATCATCGAGATCATATCCTTCAGATGCAAGCTCCTCTACCCTTTTAACCTCCTCACCGTCAGACACAAATCCCCACATAAACCCCTGCATTTGAGAGAGCAATCTCTCGATGAACGGCGGATAGTCTTGCAATGACATCATCTTGAGCAAGTCCTCCACATAAACTTGTTCATCATCGTTTGCATTATGCTTATCTTTCTTACCTGCCATGGCTTATACACCTCCTGCCATCATATGCAACCGATGGCCGAACGAGAATAACATAACGGGAACAAAATTTCCAGTAGAAAAAATACTACTTTTGAAGCAAAATAAATATAAGCATACCTTAGAAAGGAGATTATATCTTATGACGTCTTACACGCTCAAGAAAAATCTGTCCCAACTGGTGATTATAGATGTCCAGGAACGTTTGCTGCCAAACATAACAGGCAATGAATCAATTATAAAACACATTAAGCTTTTATTAAAAAGCGCACAACTGCTGTCTATCCCCATAAAATACACTGAACAGTATCCTAAGGGGCTTGGCCATACAGCTTCGGACATATCATGCCTCCTTGCTCCCGAAACGCCTCGTTTCGAAAAGGTGCATTTTTCCTGTTGCGATGAACCGGGATTCATCGAGTTCTTGGGCAAAGAAAGGGAACAAATAGTATTGGCCGGCATAGAAACCCATATATGCGTATTAGCTACTGCCCTTGATCTGTTAAAGGAAGGTTACTCCGTGATAGTGGCATCGGAGGCATCGGGTAGCAGGCGTGAGCAACATCACCTAGCAGCCCTTGGAACGCTTTCTCAATGTGGCGCCCTTGTATTGCCAACTGAAAGCATAGTTTATCAGTGGCTTGGCGTATCTGGCACGCCAGAATTCAAACAGCTGTTACCCTACTTTAAGGAGCAATGATCATATGCAGCAAAACCGGCTCTACGATGGGGCATTTTTAAAGTTTCTAGGTACCGGAGGAGCAAGGTTTGTGATGATTAATCAAACCCGCTCAACTGGTGGTATATGGTTGGGGCTTTACGGATATCATGCCATAATCGATCCGGGACCAGGTTCGCTGGTCAGAATTTGTGAGGCTGGCAAACCCTTTAACCCGGAAGATATAGAAATGATCATCTTAACCCATAAGCACCTGGACCACAGCAACGATATAAACGTCATGATAGAAGCCGTTACGCATGGAGGTTTTAAAAAGCGGGGAACGCTCCTCTTGCCAGAAGACGCCGCCTTGGGAGAAGGGCGCGTGTTACTTTCCCATTACCACTCGAAAATAGGATGCATTAGCTACTGGCAGGACAAAAAAATGGTGTACATACCCGATGGAAATATTGAAGCTATCAAGCTCATACATCACGGCGTAGAGTGCTATGGTTTCATATTGAGACATTCTAAATTGAAAACTCTGGGGTTTATCAGTGATACGCGATATGACGAGGAAATCATAAGAAGGTATAGCGATTGCGAGCTTTTAGTAGTCAATATGACATTTCATCACATTAGAAATGGAATAGACCATTTAGCCGCAGACCACATAGCATTGATAAGAGATATCATTGCACCTAAGGCTATTATACTGAATCACTTTGGTAAAGGCGTGATAGAGGCCGGGCCGGAAAAAATAGCCCATAACTTGACAAATGACAGTTGTAAGGTAATAGCGCCATTTGACGGACAGGAGTTTGATTTAGAGGATATCGAGTCTAATTTATGAGGAGGATAATTTATGTCAACTGAATGGCATCGCGCAATCGAGTTACACAAGCGAGTTAAAGGCAAGGTAACAGTGTATCCATCTAGCAGGCTTCGCACGACGGATGACCTTGCCTGCAACTACTTTCCCGGAAGTCTCGCTGTAGCAAATATCATAGACAAGGACCAAGACGCCTCCTTCGAATACACGGGAAGGGGTAATTGCATCTTTGTGGTATCCAATGGGTCTTCCATATTAAATTTTGAAGAGCCAAATCCTTACGCCGTGCTGCCGATACTTGAAGGGAAATGCTTGATATACAAGACCTTTGGGGACATCAACGCCTTCCCTGTCTGCCTTGAAGCCAAAAGCGCTGAGGAAATCGTACAGATGTGCAGGTTTATCACTCCGACCGTAGGCGGCCTTAATTTATCCAACATAACGTCGGTAACTTCCTTTAGGATTTTGGAGGAGTTGCAAAGCACTTTGGACATCCCCGTTTTTTCGGATGACCACTACGGGATAGCAGTAGCGCTTCTTGGAGCCCTTAAAAACGCCTTAATAGTGGTCGGAAAAAAACTTCAAGATATAAAAATAACGATATGGGGGGCTGGCAAGGCAGGCATATCAACGGCACGACTACTCCTTGATGCGGGTGCAAGACAAATCGTCATGGTCAATAGCCATGGAATCCTTACGCCTGCAAACCCATTTATGAACCAGGAACAGGCTAAACTGGCTGAAAGGCTTGGCATAGACGCTGACTATCAAGATCTAAAACTGGCCATGAGCAATGCGGACGTATTTATAGGATTATCGGCCAAGGATGCGCTTGACCCAGATTACATAAAGCTTATGAATAAGGAACCCATTGTCTTCAGCATGGCCATGCCCGAACCGGAGATAAGCCCTGCTCTCGCCAAAGAAATTGGAGCCGCGATAGTGGCAAGCAGCCAATTTTGGACCGCGACGATCAATCCAATCGCCAGTTTCCAGGTATACCCTGGCATAATGAGAGGAGCTCTTGATGTACGTGCCGCTGCCATAACAACAAAAATGCTGTTAGAGGCAGCAGATGGCTTTGCCAACTCCGTAGACCAAAATCGCCTTTCTCCTGACCATATAGTGCCTCCCATATTTTGCGATGAGACAACTCCTCGAATAGCCGAAGCCGTTGCTCAGGCCGCTGTCGAGGAAGGCATAGCGCTGAATCCCATACCTAAAAATAAAGTGTATGCACAAACATGGGAAAGATTATACGGATGGAGGATAGTATAGACTACGACATTTGTCAGCTTCGTAAGCCAAAAGGCGTCCCTTTAATTCGATTCCTTGCGCTCCGCCATAACCTAAAAGTTTGCCGCTTTTACCTATGACCCTATGACAGGGTATAAAGAGGGGCCAGGGGTTACTTCTCAAGATCGAGCCTACAGCCCTTGCCCCTTTTGGCTTGCCGACTAAAAAGGCCACCTCGCCGTAAGTTTTGGTCTCCCCAATGGGTATCTCTCTCACAATGCGATATACTTTTTGGGCGAAATCCGAAATTCTTTTGGTCGTCCCCAATATCACCTCAGGCATTTCGCCATTCCAAATTGCATCCCAAGCTTCCTTCAACCAGGATGGAGCTTCACATTGTGTCAACTTGTCGGTTGGGCCAACACTTAAAATTATCTCATTGCTATATATGACTTCGAAACGGCAAACGGGGCTTCCCAGTACGCATAACGTGGGCACTATGGACCTTGGATCTACTAGAATAATTTCCACGTTTTACCACCACAATCTCGTTATAAGTAATATTGTCCCAACTAGGGTAACGTATATAGAATGCTTCTCGCTTTTCAGCAATACCTCTAACGAAAATGGCCCGCTTATTTCATCTTTTTTTGGCCATCTTCTAATTAAAAGAGCTCCAGTTCTTGCCTTGTATCTAAGATAGCTGTCGCCAAATTTATTTTCCAAAAAAGCTTCTTCATAGGGGATTATCAAAAAGCAGTAGATTATCACAAACGATGTGACAAATAAAGAAACGGACCATCCGCCGGCCATAATGGCCCACCCAAACCCTATTAGACCATTACCAAGATATAAGGGATTCCTGACAAAGGCATAGGGGCCCCATGTAACCAGTTTGGATGCTTTAACTTCAACACCTCTATAAAGCCCAATGGAGCCGGCTGCCCAACATCTTACCATCTGTCCTGCAATTACAAAGATGAGCCCAAAGAATATGCCTTCGCGCGTAGGCTTAGCAAGCAATAAAATTATGAGGTACAGAACAGTCCACAATCCGCCTCTCCATTTAAATGCGACACTTCTTATATCAGTTAAGTTCATCATCCTTGCCTCGCATGATCTTAGACATTATTTCTAACCCTATCATTTCGACCGCCATAACTGCCCCAATAAGGGTCGGTAAATAGTGGACTAAAAAACGCCATCCTATCGAAAGGACCCCCGTCATGTTGAGGGGGAATAAGACCTTGTAAACAGCCACGCCTCCTCCTTCCGCTATTCCGCTGGCTCCAGGAGTAGGAACAAAATAAAGCACAAACAAAAACAACCCTTGGACAAGGATTGTCTTTTCAATGGATACATGCATTCCCAATGCCCAGGCAAGTGCTGGTAAAGTGCCTATTAAAGAAACAAGATATAAGGCTGTCAATAAAACGACCAACAGGAACTTCAAAACCCCACCCCTGAAGAGCAATTTCATGTTTTGTTTATACAGGTCAATTTGTTTGTTTAAAAAACGAACTGTTGAGAGTACGCTCATCCTAAATAACTTCAACCGATCCATCCACAGGGTAACGATCTTCGCGATGCGTTTGACGGTTTCGGATTTGGTTATGCTTACGACTATCAACCCGCCGAACAAAAGCCCAAATATTATTGCATACAAAAATATACCAGTCATAGCTGCGCTTTCCTTTAATACTTCCGGAACAAAAAGAAAAGATAACGGCACGAACAAACCTAACATTAAAACCGTAAAGATAGTCCTAACCAAGGTTAAAGCTACTCCCTTTCCAATGGGAATGCCCTTACCGTGAAGCACATATATTAAAAGGGGTCCTCCGCCACCTTGAAAAGGGGTAATGGCAGAACCAAAGGAATTTAAAAAGACCAATTGAAGAGACGTCTTAAATTCTATGTGTTCTTCCATGATATCGGCTATTACCTGTATGCGAAGGGCATCAGATATCCATCCTACGGCTGATACAATAAAAGCTACAGCAATTCCAGAGCACCTCGCCCTAG
Source organism: Acetomicrobium flavidum (assembly GCF_900129645.1). NCBI lineage: Bacteria > Thermotogati > Synergistota > Synergistia > Synergistales > Acetomicrobiaceae > Acetomicrobium > Acetomicrobium flavidum. The sequence goes on along the minus strand of NZ_FSQZ01000001.1, from coordinate 1,688,520 downwards.
AAAGTATATGCCATGTCTCATTATCGCTGGTGTAATACAATGCTAAAGCGCCTACACCTACGGTTAATCCGATGAAGTACAATAAACCCCTCTTCAGCGACAAAGGATCAGGCCTCCCATTTGGCTAGAATCATCTGGGCATCACATATCAATGCAAAATTTAGCGCAAAGCACCTTGAGATGCTATGTAACTGGCTGCTTCCCAGAGGTCAGGTTTTACTATGCAGCAAGGAGGTAACAACAAGTCACAGTCCACTTTAAGGAAGATGCCCTTGCAACCAGCGTTCTGGGCAAGCTGAGCGTCAACCAAAGAATCCCCAATCACCCAAGATCTGGATATATCAATGTCATGTTCACTTGCGGCTTTCTTCAACATGCCCGTTTTGGGCTTCCTGCAGTCACAGTCTATATCATATGGCGGCTTGCCCTCGGTTGGGTGATGAGGACAGTAGTAAAAGGCATCTATCCTAGCACCTTGTTCGATAAACCTTTCCTGAAGGACGCTGTGAACTTGCAAGACAAAGGGTTCGTCAAAGAAACCCCTTGCAACGCCACTTTGATTTGTGACGATTATCAAGAGATATCCTAATGATTTGAGTAGTTTAAGAGCCTTCGGCACATCAGGCAGTATTTCTATTTGTGTCAGAGAAGAAAGATAGCCAACCTCTCGAATTAGCGTCCCATCCCGATCCAGGAAAATCGCAGCCCTCAAAGATTTACTCCTCCTTTGTGGCTATGTCGTGGAGTTCATCAACGTAGGGCTTCATATCCCTGAACCTGGGCAATATCTCTTCCCTTAATCGATAGGCCAATTCAAAGAATTTACCATCCTGGAGGGAGGGCATGGCATCCTCAAGTGAATGGGTTAACGCCTGGCTGGCCTCAATCAATTTTCCGTCAGCTACATTTTCCCCCTTAAGCCCGAGCAACATTATGCTGTTTTGAATGACCTTCATAACCCAGCTGATGCCCTCCATCAATTTGGCCATCAAATCCAGCGCTTCCTGCGTTTCCTCCTTTTCAAGTTTATCGGCAACCAAATCTACACCCTGAATGACGACCGGAATATACTTTTTTGTCTCTTCCAAAGCCTCTATGACCAATTCCCTAACGTCGCGCTTTTCACCGTCAATTTCGACATACACAACCATCGCCCTCTCTCTTTTTTAAGTTGTCTAACCACCATTTCACCATATCTTCAACCGTTCGTTCTAGCGGTATCCTTTGGGTAAAGCCCGTCTCTCTTTTTATCTTGCTCAAGTCGTTCCAATAAATTGGCTCGTCCTTCTCGCGAACAAGGTCTTGGTCGACTACGACTTTTACCCTTACCGGACAACTTTTTAGTACAACTTCCAAGAGCTCTTCAATGGAACAAGGTATTTCACCGGATATGTTATAAGCCTCACCACTTTTGCCCCTCTCTTGAAGGAGCAAAAAGCCTTCTACGGCATCCCTTACATCGAGGAAGGCTCGTTTGGTATGAAGGTTCCCAACACGAAAGATCGGCTCGATAATTCCAAGCTCAATTTGAGCTCGCCTGTAAGTGAAATCGGACACAACTTCTCCTTTTCTTCCGGGACCTACGCAGTTGCCTATTCGAAGCCTTATTATATCAAGGCCGTAGGCATTAAAGTAGGTAAACCCGAGCAGATCCTGGGAAGCTTTGGAAACCCCATACACATGGGCGGGCCTAAAGGGTTGATCTTCTCTAACAGGGGTCTCCGAAGGATCAATAAATCCATATGCGGCTGTAGAAGAAGCTAGCATTATCCTTGAAGATTTTAACCCTAGCTCTACAAGTAACTCAAATAAATTTACCGTGCCCAGTACATTAGTTTCCATGGTGTAAAGAGGTTCTTTAAAGGACACCATAGGATAGCTTTGGGCGGCAAGATGATATACCACATCAGGCCTTACTTCGGCCAAGGCTTCCTTGAGGTGTGGCTTGTATCTTACATCTACATTATAAACTTTGGTAGCTGAGGAAAGGACATTACCAATATCCGAAGTCGGACGAAAGTATGAACCGTAAACCTCATATCCCATTTCAGCCATGTGCTTGGCAAGATGAGATCCTATGAAACCACCGATGCCCGTGATAAATACCTTTTTCAACTGAATACCCCCTAAGGCCTTAAAATCTCCGGTATCTCTCTTTGCGCCCGGAAATAATCATCGGGAACCCCGATATCTATGAAGTAACCGTTCGATACATAAGCATACACGACACCTCGTTCAACAAGATCAGGTATCACGGTTGCTTCCCATGATAAACGCTTCAGAGGAAGTCCTTCTACTATATCTTTCTCAACCACATAGAGGCCACCATTAACCAGCCAAAGCCCATCGTCTTCCGATGGAACGTCTTTAACACCAAAGGTGGTAATCTTAAATTCATCATCTATTTTGACGGGATCGACGCGAGAAAGATCCTTCCAGGGCCTAACTGCTATGGTCAGCTTTGCTTTCTTGCTAAGGTGAAAGGAAAGCATCTCGTCAAAATTGAGATCCAGCAATGTATCTCCGTTTAAAAAGAAAAAGGTTGGTCTGCTTATCAACGATAAAGCATTCCTTAATGCCCCGGCTTTATCCAGCGGCTCATCTTCTAAGCTGTAAGTCACCTTAATTCCCCATTTACTGCCGTTGCCAACGAAGGCCTTGATCTTTTCGGCGCCATACCCTAAAAGAAGCAATACCTCATCCACACCCTTCCGGCAAAGCGCCATCAGCAACCAATCCAAGAAAGGCCTTCCCGCTATGGGCGCCAGCGATTTTGGCACATCAGAGACGACCTTTCTAAGCCTAGTGCCCAAGCCACCGGCAAGGATGACGGCTAGTTTACCGTTGTTAACCATGAAAAAGCTCTCCCTCCACCAACCCGCAGATGATATGCCCCCAAAGCATATGTACCTCCTGGACCCTAGGTGTGTCGTACGACGGTACCCCTAAAACGACATCGCAAAGGGGCGTGACCCTTGAATCATCCATCCCGACAAGAGCGATTGTCTTTAAACCCTTATCCCTGGCTCGAGCCAAGGCCCTTAGGACATTTTCGCTCTTGCCGCTGGTGGAGATGCCAACCAATACATCTCCTTCCATACCAAAAGCTTCAAGTTGTCTTACAAAAACCTCGCTATAACTGTAATCGTTGGCTATTGCAGTCAAAGCGCTCGTATTGACGTGTAAAGCAATGGCCGGAAGGGCCCTTCTTTCCTTTTTAAACCTTCCAACAAGCTCAGCTGCCAAGTGCTGAGCGTCTGCAGCAGAACCGCCATTCCCACAGAAAAGCACCTTGCCGCCATGTCTATAAGCCTCTATCATTAAGTTCGCGGCTCTTTCAACCGCTTCTAGATAAGGTTTATCCAGGATCATCTTTTTAACCTCGATCGAGGCTTTGATCTGTTCTTCTATATTTGAAAGCAACAAAATTCACCTCTCCTAATGTAAGAGCTCTTCGCAGGCGTTAAATACCTCTTCAACCTTTATTTTAGAGATACAGGCAAAATCCCCGTACAAACACTTTTTACCTATGCACGGAGCGCAGGGAAGGGAAGGCGCAACTATGCGATGTCGCGTGCCCCAGGGGCCATATCGTTCGGGACTTGAAGGACCGTAAAGTCCAACCATTGGAACACCAACAGCGCTGCCTATGTGTAGCGTCCCAGTATCGTTGGTAACAAAGAGAGATGATGACTCAAGTAATGCCCCTAGCTCTTTCAAAGGCAATTTGCCCGTTAAGTCTAATGCGCTATTTTTATCGAGTGCGCTTAAAACTTGTTTGCCCAATCTTTCTTCCTCATCGGAGTAGCCTATAACTCCTATAACGGCATTATATTTCGATATCAACTTAACGCCCAGTCCCACAAAGTTGTCCACGGGCCACCTCTTTGGAGGCCAATTTGCGCCTGGATTAAATATCACCAATTTTCGCCCTTGCAGTTTATCCATGTATTTTGCCTGAATCAACTCTTTAAGCTCTTGCGGTATGTAAAACCTCAACTGTCTGATCCTTATGGGCACCCCAATTGAGGTCATCGCCTGAAGCGTCCGTTCCGCTTCATGCAGGCTCTTTGGCAATAAACACTCTCTTAAGCCCCAAAGAGGGGCATAAATCGCCCCTGAAAACAAGGGCATCAGCGTAGACCTAAGATCTATCACCAAATCATAACTGCCAAGCCTCATCAGTTTGCAGGCCTTAATTCTTCCAGGAAGACCGGCAAATTCTCCACCCCTATCATACACAAAAATTTCATCCCATAGAGGATCCTCCGAGACTGCACCCAGTGCTCTCGGGCCTACCCAGACCGTAAATTTGGCGCTAGGCAAATAAAGCCTCAAGTTCCACAGGGCAGCTGATGCCATTACCATATCGCCGAGGCACGAAAGCCCTATGACCAAGACTTTTCTGATTTTCTGCGGGTTTATCTTCAACTGAGTTCCTCCAAAAGAACTACATACACTTATACTCGCAGTAATATATTTTACCATTAGGCAATACCGTACAACTTAAGATTGTGGCATTATACGTCGATATAATTTATAGCAGTTTAGATGATTTCCCATAAGGGAGGATATTCTCATGGCTACAACTGATCCCCTTTTTCAAGTTACCGGACTTGCCTCCGGCATAGATTGGGGAACAATGATAGACAAAGTAATGGAACAGGAACGAAAGATCACAGACATTTGGACTGCAGAGAAAGAAAAGCTGGAATTCAAAAAGGACCTATATGATGAATTCAGCGCAAACTTCAAGACATTACGCTCAAGCCTGACGTCGCTTAAACTTTCTTCCACCTACCTCGCAAAGACAGCGGAGATGACTAACCTTGGAAGCTCGTTAGACCCATCGTCTGTATTGAGCATAACAGCGACGCCCGACGCTGAAATTGCAAGATACGACATCGAGGTCTTGCAGTTGGCACAGGCACATAGCGTAGCAAGTGCGCGGATCGATGACCCGACAAAGACCATGGCAGACCTCATTCAGGACTTTACCAGCGGAAGCTTTACCATAGGGACCGGAGACAATATAGCAACAATTCAGGTGACAAGCAGCGATACGTTGTCATCTTTGGCCTCTAAGATCAATTCTGCTAAAACCAGCGAGGGGGAAAGCATCGGCGTAACGGCAAAGATATTGGACAATCGGCTAATATTGACCAGTAACAGCACCGGGGAAGCCAACGCCATAAAGGTCACAGACACCAACGATATTCTTGGTGCTATTCAAATTTGGGACGGCTCGACCTTTACCAACACTCTAAAGACAGCACAAGATGCCAAACTTAAAATAGACGGCCTAGAGGTCCAAAGGTCCGGAAACGAGATAAGCGATCTAATAAACGGACTTACGTTTAACCTAAAAGGAACAGGACATGTTGTCGCCGATGTAGTGCTGGACGCCGAAAAAGCGGTAAATGCCATTAGCGATTTCGTAGAAGCTTACAATAATGCCATAGACTGGATAAACATCAGAGTTTCCGAAGAGCCGATCGAAGATCCTACGGAAGATTACCAAAAAAGAATAGGCATGCTTAGAGGAGACCCCTTGCTATGGCAAACTAAATCTCGGCTACGGGCCATTATTTCAGACCCCATAGCCACGAGTGGCGCCTTTAAAATGCTATCTCAGATTGGGATAACGACTGAATCCACGGATTACGGCAAAAGTGGAAAGCTCGTATTCGACGCCGATAAATTTATGGAAGCGATGACCACAAATTCTAATGATGTCTCTTCTCTCATGACCACGGTCATGACTAAACTCGATAATTTCATAGGTGATACCGTAGATAACGTTCCTGTCACAGTAGGCTCTACAGTCGTAACGAAGGGACGGCTTGCTAGCGAGGTTAACTACCTGAATGATCGGATAAACGCAATAGATAAAAGGATTGCCGACTTCGAGAATAGGCTTGCCATAAAAGAAAAGGGATTGATAGAACAATACTCGCAAATGGAAACAATTTTATCCCAACTAAGCCAACAGGCAAGTTGGCTGTCTGGGATCGTTTCTCAACTTGGATCCGTCGGCAAGTCATCATAACTACAAAGGCACACAGCCAGTAAAGCACAAGTTCACAAGAAGACACGTGAAACCTTAACGTGTCTTCTTGTTCCTGTATATGTCGAACGCGGCTATTGCGGCAGAAGCGCATACGCCAAGTAAGATGCCCTCTCCAGGAAGCATCAATATTGGCCATAGGCAAGCTATTGTTATGCCGACAACGCCCGATAGCAGTGCCATGCCGGGAGAAAGGACACCAAAAAATATAGCCGCCATCAACGGCACAAAAACGCTTGCACCTCTTAATCCCATACTAAGATAGCTCCACTGTAGTATAAGAGAATTAGCTGCCTTTAAACTAATTATTAACGATACGACGATCACGCAAAGCAGACTGACTCTATTTATTAAAAGCATCTTACTGCTAGATGCTAGTTTCCTTTTAAATGAAAGGTAAAGGTCGTAAGATACAGTCGTGGCAACTCCCAAAGACAGACCAGCTGCGGTTCCTAGGGAAGTTATGAAAAGGGTTGCCCAAGCGATGCCGCTAAAGGCTTTAGGAAGATATGTACACAAAAAATAGGGAAGAGCCTGCGCAGGTTCTATTACAACGCCTTCTTTTCTTAGTGTTAGTCCAACCCAAATCCCCAAAAGTCCAATAGGAGGCATTAAAATCGCCGAGAGCAACGCCCCTCTTTTCGCCGTCCTTTCGCTCGATGCCGAAAGAACTGCCTGAGCATAAATCTGCGTGCCTAAAGTCCCGACAATCAGCGATAGACAGGAATTAAGCTCCTTGGATATTCCCCTTGCAAAAAGCGAAAAATATGGGAATCTCGGTAGCTCTCTAACAAGCGCTAGTGGTGTGCTGCCTAATCTATAGGCTACTACGCCACAAACAATTAAAGTCAAGTACAGCAAGATCAATTTTACCTGTCCAATAGCGCTGTAACTTTTAGTGCCGCCCGAATATATAAAAACAAGGATTAAAATGGCAATCATCACATTCAAGGTCCAAGAAGGTAACGGTACAATAGCCGATAACAAAGCGGAGGCGGCAAGGAATTGCGCCACGATAGCCATCAGAGTGCCGATGACGGAACCTATTGCAGCCAGACGGCTCATCTGTAAACCGTAATGCTTCGACAAAAATTGTGCTAATGTAGTAACTTTAGAATTCCTTAATGGCTCAGCGATAAATAGAGCTAACAAGAGCGACCCTATCCCCCCGCCTAAAGTAAACCACCATGCAGATAAGCCGTAAACGTATGCCATTTCCGTGGTGCCTACGGTAGATGCACCACCAACTAGGGCACCGAGCAATATTCCAGAAACGGCAAAGGGGTTTGCCTTTCGACCAGCTAACGAGTACCCTTCTGCATCTACTTTCCTGCCCGAAGCTATGATGCCTATCGAAATGACAAATATTATTGTAAGAGCTATCGATAGGAAAAACATCTTTGCTGTTCCTCCAATCACTTAATTATCATGCTTTTTCCGGGTTATTGGACGTCGGATCATGCACCTAATATACCAGGTCTCAATACCAACTCAAGTGGTGTTTATAAAAACAACAAAGGGACATGCCTTTTTAAAACATGCTCCAAATATATGTAATCTTTACATAGTTTTAATAATTATTGGTTCGGTTATTATTAGGCTAACCCACCGCCATCCACTACCAATACAGCACCCGTTATCCATTTAGATAGATCGCTTGCCAAAAACAAAACTGCATTAGCTATATCTTTAGGAGTTCCTATCCTTCCCAAAGGCCTTTCTCTGGCAGAGGACTGCAGAAACTCTTCTTCGTTAACCCCAAGTTGACGTGCTTCTCCTCTAAGCAAAGGTGTATCTATGTCGCCGGGACAAACACAATTTACCCTGATATTATCCCTCCCATGATCTATGGCCATCGCACGCGTGAGGTTTACAACGCCGCCTTTCGCAGCACAGTAGGAAGCTGCCTTTTCCCCACCTTTTAGACCCCATCCAGAGCCGGTGTTTATGATGCTGCCTCCACCACCTGCAGCCATAAGCGGTATGGCATGTTTTGAAAGCAAATATGTTCCCTTTAAACAGACATCTACAGCCAGATTCCATTCCTTCTCATCTAATTCGACTACGGTCTTCCTAATGATGATGCCCGCATTGTTATGTAAGATATCGAGCCTGCCAAATTTGTCTTTTATCTCTTCAATGACCTTTTTGCAGGCTTTTTCCGAAGTAACGTCGCATTTCATAAAACATGCTTTCCCGCCCTGATCCACTATCTTTTGGGCAGACAACTCGCCTTTTGCTTCATCGACATCGAGTAAAACTACCTGTGCACCAAATTTTGCAAGAAGTTCGGCTGTAGCATGCCCGATGCCCGATGCAGCACCTGTAACTGCGGCTACTTTTCCTTCCAGCGACAGAACATCTCTATCTTTCATCATTTTCTTCACCTTCTGTTTGAAAGTATCTACTTGAATTAAGGGCATTTGGTAGAAACTATGATTTGCCTCAGCCCCATCCTAAAAAGAAACAAGATATATGGCGTATTCTTTATAGCCAGTAATAACCTTTATATATCCGACAAGCATTTCATCGACTTCGCCGTCGCCGCTATCCACAAGAAGTGGAGCCCCTTTCAAGGAATGCAGCTTGTCCTTGGTGGAAACGACTATTATGTTGTCCTTTCCTATCTTTTTGATGATCCTCGGGCTCAATTGCTGATTTCCTCGACCTAAGATATATCCTTGTCCTCCAATAGGTGTGACTATCAGTTTGGAACGTTTGTCGTCGATGATTTCTAACAGTTGTTTTTCCGAGACGTCCTTGGCAAGAAGTTTTCCGTTGCTTACAACATCCACTCCAAGCAAACTGTAATCTAAACCCAATAACTGCATAATCTGCCTCGTAGTGGTGCCTGGACCTACTATGTAAATGCAGCCTTGTTCCATATTTTCTACTACCTCAGCGGCAATTACTTCCTGTTCGTATTTTTCACTTGGAGGGGTGGCAGCCTTTACGTTTTGGACATATCTTCTTTCGAAGGGGATTTTTAAGTAACCGTAAAGCCTGGCGCACACAACGCCTTTTCTAAACAGCTCTTCATCGATGTCCATAACTTCCGCCTCTCTAAGCTCTTTTACCTTTCCGGTCAAGTAAAGAAGAGCTAACTCTCCTGCCCTTTTGGGATTGAGTGCAAAGATCGAGGAGTGCATCTTTACCCCGGCAGGTATTCCTATGACTGGCCCTGAATCCTTTATTGAGCTGTATATGTCGCGGGCCGTTCCATCGCCGCCGGCAAAGAGCAACAATTCAATTTGCAGCTTCATCATTTCCGATGCTGCTCGACGTGTATCTTCGGCAGAGGTTTCTTCCTTCGCAGGTCCTATGATGCCCACTTTAAACCCGCACTTCTTCGCTACGCTTTCCCCCATAGCTCCAGGACATGCTATTATCTCTATGCTATCTTTTAAAATCTCAAGCTCCTTTAGAGCTTGTAGGGCACGAAAAGGTGCTTCGGCGGTAGCGCCAAGTTTTCGCGCAAGTGCTACTATTTCAGAGCCATCAGTTCCTTTTAAGCCTACCTTTCCGCCCATGCCCGCTATGGGATTTACGATCAACCCTACCTTATGCATCGATATCCTTCCCGTGTTTTTTAAGATATGAACGCCACGTTATGGCCCATTTCTTTGGATCATCCAATAACGAGGGATCTATCTTATGGATACAACTATTGTAAGGAGCGTTTTTTACCTTCTCTGGGTCTGTATAAGCTTCTTCCGAGACTTGCTTTAAAGCAGCTACATATTCATCCAGTTCTTCCTTTGAGTAAGACTCAGTAGGCTCCAAAGTAAAGGGTTCCGGGATTATCCAAGGATGATGGCTTGTCCAATAATGCATGCCGAAATCACACATTCTACGTTGGACATCTTCGGTCGTAACGCCTGTATCTTTCGTCAATTTCTCCCAACTATATCTAACTTGCTCCAACCGATGCTTGCCCGGGGCATCATAGGGAATGGTAGCACCACGTATTTTTGAAATGTTTCTCATCAAGTAATTGTTGTTCAACACAGCTATCCTTGCCACCTCCTTGAGTCCTTCTTCGCCCAAGCTCATTATCCATGCATATGCCCTTGCCACTACTGGAAGAACGCCGTAAAACATCCGCACCTTTCCGATGCTATTTTTAACATCGTAATTCAAGAAATACTTTTCCCCATCGAAGTCAATCAAGGGAACCGGCAAAAACTGCTCAAACTCCTCCCTTACACCAACTGCTCCAACAGCCGGACCCCCACAGCCATGAGGAGATGAGAAAGTTTTGTGCAGGTTGAAGAAACAAAAATCAAATCCTCCCTCCAAAGCCCTCGTCATGCCTAAAATGCCATTGGCATTGGCCTGATCATAACTGCAAAGCCCTCCTGCCTCATGAACGATCCGCGTAAACTCAGCGATCTTGGAGTTAAACAATCCATGATCTTCGGGATTCGTTATCATAAGACCTGCAGTCCTATCTGAGACAGCTTCCCTGAGAGCATCTACATCGGGATAGCCATCCTTATCAGGGTATAACGTTATGACCTTAAAACCCTTGACTGCCGCTGCTGCGGCGTTCGATGGGTGAGAAAAGATCGTGGTTATAATTTCATCCCTCTTACCTGATTCACCGCGCGACTCATGATACGCTCTTATCATAGATGCAATGGCAAATAGCCCATGGGAACCACCTCCCGGCTGAAATACGAAGCGAGACAGCCCTGATATTTCCCTTAAAAACATGTCGGTCTTGTAAAGTATTTCAAGCGCCCCTTGTACGGTACCCTCCGCCTGAAAGGGATGTAATTCCGTAACTTTCGAAGATGTGGCAAAGCTTTCATTAATTTTTGGGCTGTATTTTATGGTACACGTTCCCTGTCCTATCTCGATGTTCAGGTCAGCCCCCAAAGTTGCCTGAGAAAGATGAAGATAATGCCTTAAAACTTGTGCTTGAAACAATTCCGGCAGCGCTGGCGGCTCCTTTCTTCGAAGGTGCGCCGGAATTCTTGAAATGCCGTCTCCCACTTCTGCTTTTATTTCCTCTTCAGCCTCAGGCACGAGTATGCCCCTTGCCCCCTTGGCGCTTAATTCAAATATGACCGGTTCATCCCAATGGGCCTGATGGAAATTCCTCAATTTAGCCTTTTTATTCTCTAGCATGTTATTTCTCCCTTCTAAAAAAACTAAGATGCCCAGATTACAACTAAAATAAAGGCGTCAGAAATATCTTTCCGGAAACTTATCGTGTAAGTATTTCATTTAATGTTTCAACGAGATGGTCTATATCATTTTTTGAATGTACTTCCGTAATGCAATAAAGAGCACTTTGCCCTAAAGGAGGAAATTCCCTGGACAAATCCTTACCCCCAAAAATTCCTTCCTTGAGCAAGGCATTGTTGACCTCTTCCACAGTTATGCCCGTGGCATTAAAGTCAACTACAAACTCCTTGAAATACGGTGCATCGTGCAAGGGCGCCTTTACTCCATTTATCGCGGAAAGTTTACGGGCAGCATACTGAGCCTTTTGCATGATCGTTTTGCCTATATCCTTCATTCCCTGAGGCCCTATCAAAGCCAAGTAAACCCCTGCGGTAATGCCCCAAAGCGCAGCTGCAGTTCCAACGAATTCCTTGCCCTCTTCCCTCTTGGCGAAAGAGGTCCTTTCATATGCCACGTCCCCGAAACCCCATTCGCCTTCGACGACCGTCCTGGTTATTCCAAATAAACGTGACGGGTATTCCATCACAAATTTTTCTTCGTCACGAGTCGCGATAAAACCTCCGCATCCACCACCGTAATTCATGTGAATTCCAAGCGGTTGTATATCGCCACACACAATATCTGCCCCATAATGGGAAGGAGGGGCAATGACGCCCAAAGAAATGGGATCGACGAAGGTCACCATGAGGGCTCCCTCTTCGTGAGCTATTCGCGAAATGTTTTCGCCTTGGCATTCTATGCATCCGAAATATGTGGGATTTTCAAAGTAAATTGCGGCAGTCTTTGAAGAAACTTTTTGCCTTAAGTCCTCAAGGTCGACCTGACCTGAAACCTTATCGTAATTTACCGATATGACCTTAATGTCGGGGTTTAAATAATTCTTAATCACGAGCAATCTTTCAGGATGTATTGCACCGGCAATTAAAACCTCTTTTCTCCCGGTAATCCTTGAGGCCATCCGCAAGGAAGTCGCTGCAGCTTGCGCTCCATCATAGGTTGGTACGTTTACCACGTCCATATCGACGAGTTCTGCCATCATGCTTTCATATTCGAAGAGCGCTTGAAACCTTCCATGGTCTTCGTAGGGTTCACCTGCATAAGCCGTCAAAAACTCAGCTCTGCTGTTGATCTCGTCACAAATGGCCGGTACATAATGCCGCCAACAACCGGCCCCCAGAAAGCTGACATTTTCCTCGCATGTCCTGTTCTTAGATAATATTTCCTCCATGTGTCGTTTTAGATCCATTTCCGAATGTAGGGGCTTGGGCAAATTCATCTTTCCTTTGAATCTAAGTTCTTTCGGAATATCTTGATAAAGCTCATCTACCTCGTTTATTCCTATTTCCCTCATCATAGACTGCTTAAATTCGAGCAACGAATTTGGGATGTAGGGATAAATGAAATTATTTTTATCTTTCAATTAAAAACACCTCCCAGCTTATCAAATCCTCATATAGTATTCTTGGAATACAAGGTATTCATACATGATTTTGACAACTTTGTCAATACCGAACAAAAATTGAACGCAATAGTCTTAATTGCGAGTAGAGAAAAAATATATCTTCAGGTTAATGAGATGATACAGGCGGGTTAGTTCAGATCCTGCGCAAACCTGCAGGAGGATAGAACATGAGATCTCATTAGCTCAACTGCTTTTTTAGCATCTCGCTCTTTTAGGGCTTTGACGATTTCTCGATGTTCGTCGAGACTAGGGTTATCTTCGAGGTCAAAAAAGGACCCAAAGAGCACTAAATATACAAAGGACCGAGAAAGTATATTATCTATAAGTTCGTACAGAACTATGTTGCCACTGGCTTCCGCAATAATTTTGTGAAAGGCATTATTTACTTCCAAATATTTTTCCAGGTCTTTTTCTGGAAAAATATTTTCCTCTTTTTCTATTTCCTCTTCAAGCATGCAAATCTGTAAGGGCCTTATGTTGGGTACTGCTTTCTCGATGGCCAAACATTCCAGGTGCGCTCTAATTTCAAAAGTGTCTTCAATTTCCTTTCTTGATGGATTAGCTAGCCTGGCGCCCTCATTGGGTATTATGACAACAAGTCCTTCGCTTGCAAGACGTCTTAAAGCCTCCCTCACGGGGGTGCGGCTTACGTTCAGCTGCTCGGCTAACGACAATTCCGGAAGGCGCTGTCCGGGTTTAAATTCTTTATTCATTATCATACGACGTAATTCTTTATATACATAATCCACAGATGACAAAACTTGATAACGTCTCACTAATACACCTCCAGCTATCCCCTCAAGAGTAACCTTAATTATACATGTTTTGTTTACAGAAAAGAAAAAAATGATATGCTTTTACCTGGTGATGCGCATGGTATTTTTGCCCGAACAAATCAAGCACGCAGTAGGCGAAGCCGTATGTGCCTATTCGATGATCGAAGACGGTGACAACGTGTTGGTGGGGCTGTCTGGCGGAAAGGACAGTACCTTATTACTTTTGGCCCTAAAACACCTACAGCAAGTGAGCCCCACGAAGTTTAGCATTACAGCATTGACGGTGGATCCAACTGGAGGCAATTTTGACGCCTTAGAGCTCAGGGATTTTTGTAAAAGCCTTGACATACCCCACATTTACTACCCCTATCCCATCTTTGAGATAATAAAGCTTCGAAACGAAAGCTCGCCCTGTAGCTTTTGTGCCAACATGAGAAGGGGAATCTTAAGCGGAATAGCCCACGAAAAGGGGTTTGCAAAATTGGCGTTGGGGCATCACCTCACAGACGCTATTGTGACGTTGATGCTCAACATGTTTTACTCTGGAAGATTTCATACGTTGCAACCCAAGACTTGGCAAAGCCGGACACAAACATGGGTGATAAGGCCCCTAATATATCTGCCTGAAAAAGAGATACTGTCCGCAGCCTCCTTAGTAAAAATCCCTTTGAGTAGCCCCAAATGCCCTTACGGCGATAATACCAAAAGGAAGTTCATGAAGGAACTGTTAAACGAGATAACAAAAGAGGCTCCCCAAGGGGAGTATAGCGCGTTAACAGCCCTTAAGAGAGCCCTTTGGACTACTAGCCATTGAGGCGAAAGGCCTGAGGCAAAAGCTCCGAAATCCGCCACTTTACGTAGCTTCCTTTCGAATCAAACAAAAGGATATCAAGATCCCCAAATTCCGCCATTACTTGAAGGCATGCTCCGCAAGGAGGTACCGACTTGCTGCCGGCGTATATGGCTATCGCCTTAAAAACCCGCTCCCCCTCCGAAACGGCCTTAAAGAGGGCTATCCTTTCAGCGCACACAGTAAGACCGAAGGAAGCATTTTCCACGTTACACCCCAAATATATAGTGCCTGACTCGCCAAGAAGGGCCGCCCCCACTTTAAAGTCCGAATATGGAGCGTATGCACTCTCACGAGCCTCTTTCGCCAAGGCAAAAAGTTCCTGTTCTTGCGCAGACATAGACCTTTACCGCAAAAGGCCCGAAACTATGACGTCTATAGCTTCGTTTTCGCTTAAACCCTTGGCCATCAACCCCCAGAGCTTTTCATTCGCTATTTTGCCTATGGCTGCCTCGTGCGTTATCTCCGCCCCGGGATGAATGACCGAGACCACGGGCACAGCCTCTGCCTTGGCATATCCTTGAACTACTTCAGTGCAATCCACATGGCCCTTAGCCCCTTCCGCAGCTCCTTGCACCTCTCCATAAAACTTTCCGAAGCTATGGTCTTTTAGCACAACCCTTGCCTTGGCCAAGCCGCTTGAGTTTTCGCCTGAAAGGCGAATCACGTCCTTGACGCTGCACTGGTCGTCGTATTTGCCATAAATTTTTGACGTGATCTCGGCACTTCCCAACCGTCCTATGACGTCAACATCTACATCGAGGGACAAAATGCCTACTCGACCTTCTATAAGGGCAAAGTTACTGACATACCTGCCCTTTTCGTTGACGATGACGCGCGTCACTGGCCGTACCTCTATCTTGCCTTCCGGACCGTGTACGTGTACTTCCTCGTAGGTCATATCGGCACCTTTTCCCACGACTATATCTCCCTCCATGGCATGAAGAAACTCAATGGCATTAGGGAAAATACAGTGAGAGTAAAATTTGGCCTTAGCCCCATCTTCTAAAACGATCTTGCTTTCTATGACCTGTTTGCCCTCTTTGCCCAAATGGCCAAAACAAAGATGTACAGGTTTTTTTAAGACAAATCCTGCCTTTACGGTAAAGGTTGCCCTGATGCCATATTCGGTTTCTTCAGCGTCAATCACAAGGCCCGGCACATCCTTTGAGGCGAGAATGTTATTGGCATGAACTATCACATGTGCCTCATCGGATTTAATGGGATCCCCGGTCTTTCGAGCGATTTCTATCAAGGTTGAATATTCTTCATTTAGATTCATTAGAAGTCACCTCGCTGGCTAAGAGCGGATCGGAACATGGTCCACACAAGGACATGTAGTATTGTTTCACGGCTACCGGTTGTCCCTCGAGCATCACCTTCCCGTTACACAACAGATAAGCCCTATCGCATGCGGATGCTATATCATCCCTGTGCGTTATCACCAAGACGCTACTCCCAAAATCAGCAAGCCTCTTGAAAAGCCTAACGACATCTCCGATGGCGAGCATATCGACGCCCGAATCGGGTTCGTCAAGTATGGCAAGCTTAGGTCGCATCAAATAAACCGAGGCAAGCTCAAGCCTCTTTCTTTCCCCTCCCGATAGAGCCTTATCGACGAACCTGTCTAGGTAAAAGGCTTCCATCTGAATGAAATCCAAGGCTTCCTCCAGTTCGCGTTTTGTTGCGTCCCTTCGGGATAACCTTAAATATTCTGCTACCGTTATGCCTTCGTACCTTGCCGGGTACTGCCATGCCAAAGTTATCCCTAGCCTGGCCCTCTCCGTTATAGAAAGGCCCGTTATGTCTTCGCCCTCAAAAAATATCCGTCCCGAATCAGGCTTGTAGGAGGGCAACCCCATGATGGTGTAAGCAAGCGTCGTCTTGCCTGCACCGTTTCGGCCCAACACTCCCGTTATCTCGCCATGCCCGACCTTTATAGTAACCTTGTCAAGCAGCTTCTTACCGTTCTCTCTGCTAACTGTTATATCATCTAAGTAAAGCAATGGTGCCTCCGTCATTTATGTTTTCCTCCATCGCCTATTTCTTACTAGCCTTTTGCTTCTTCTGCAATAAAACAGGCACGTGTTGCTATTAAACTATGATCTCAAACTTGCTGCAAATTCCGAAGTATTTTTCGACTTCACTTTCATATTCCTGATACCCCGGACGTCCCATTAGGGAATATATGTAACGTTTACCCTGTTCAACTCCCGGTTGATCAAAGGGGTTAATATCCATCAAAAGCCCGACCAACGCCGTCACGTACTCGTAGAAAAAGACTAATGCCCCAACATATATCTCGGAGATCTCCGGTATCTTTAAGTAAACGACCGGCTTTCCTGCCTTGATCAAGGCGGAAGCCGTCGAACGAGCCTCTATGCTTAAAAGATCCCCCAAGGTCTTGTCGCACAGAAAGTCAAATTCCCTTAAAACATCATCTTCAATTTTTCTTGGCAACTCAAAGCCTGGCCTGTTTTGAACATCGATCATGGTGATGAGCTTATCGTCGGGACCTTCCATATAAAGTTGAAGCTGCGAATGCTGATCAATTGCTCCCAGGGCGCGAACAGGAGTTGTACCAAACCCGTTTTTACCCAAGCTTTCTCCCCATAGCTGAGCAAACCATTCGGCAAAGGCCAAAAGCCCATCTCCATAGGGCATCATGACCGCCATATTTCTTCCAAGCCTTGCATGGATGACATTTAAAGCCGCCAAGGCCCAAGCCGGATTTTCCCAAGTTTGTTGCCGCATTGCGAGCCTTTGGTCCATCTGCCTTGCTCCAAGGAGCAGCTTCTCTATATCGATACCAACTGCAGCGGCTGTTGCAAGGCCCACGGAAGTCAAAACGGAATACCTCCCACCGACGCTTTCGGGAATTCCTAGGCTCCTACAACCAGTAGCCTTAGCAAACTTTCGCAAAGCACCTTTTTTGGGGTCAGTTATCACTAAAAAGTGTTCTTGAGCTTTGTTGCCTAGTTTATCCCTGACTATCTGCCATACCCAAAGGAAATGAGCGATGGTCTCTGTCGTGCTACCGGACTTGCTGACGACAACAAAAGCGGTCTTTGATACATCGATCCTGTTTAGCACAGCTGCCGCAGTTGCCGGATCGGAATTTTCCAACAAATAAAATCTTGGTCCGCGTCTTAAGGGCGCCTCGAGTTCATTGTAAAAAGGAGGAAGAAGCGCATTTACGAGCATCCTGTTGCCCAAAGCAGAGCCCCCTATTCCGATCTGAACGATCGCATCGGAACGGGCAAGCCAATCGGCCGTCTCTATGATTTTTGTCAAATCCTGATAGGGCAAATTGACCCATCCGTAACCATCCGCATCGTCCCTGCCCTTTTCGCGTAAATGTACATCTGCTTCTTCTATTTTTATAGACAAACGATCGATCTCATCTTCTATAGAAGAGTTACCGCTAAAAATGGCACCACCTATAGACATGCTCAGAAGCTCATCCAAAGCGCGTTCCTCCTTTTTACTATTAACATCAAGCTAACAGGTCATTTTCCCTCAAAAGCTCATCAATGGCCTGCGGATCATAACCTACGACAAATTCATCGCCTATAAAAGTTACAGGCACTCCCATCTGTCCGGTCTGTCTTACCATCTCCATAGCAGCAGCCCTATCCTTGCTGACATCAATTTCATCGTATTCTACGCCCAATTCTCGCAAATGTTCCTTGACCTTAGTACACCAAGGACACGTGGGTGTGCTATAAACCTTGACTTTCATGGATTTCACCTTCCCTTAAATTAAAATTAGGCATACCAAACATCTGTCATATGGACTATAACACATTACCCCAAAAGGTGCAATAATTCAAAATAAGATATGTAGCTTTTATGCCATACAGGTTGGTGTTATATTATATGCTCGTGTTTTAGAAAAATGTTGGCCTTAATTAAGGAGGGAAGTTAATGCTTTCTGTCGAACAAGATGACGAACAGGCGATAAGAGATATCGTTGAAAGCTTCAAGGGCAAGAGGGGCATCACGATACAACTCCTATCCAAGATTCAAGACACATTTGGGTATCTACCCCAAGAAGTTGTCAGCAAGGTAGCAAAAGAGCTTGATATACCAGAGGCAACCCTTTACGGCGTAGCAACCTTTTATGCCGCTTTCAGGTTTAAGCCCTTGGGCAAGTATACTATAAAGCTATGTAGGGGTACGGCTTGTCATGTACAGGGTTCCCTGCTCATAGCACAAGAGGTAATGAGGTACTTGGGCGTTTCGGAAGGTGAGACTACAGACGACGGCCTTTTTACCCTGGAACTAGTTGCCTGTCTTGGATGTTGCAGCCTGGCACCTGTCATGATGGTAGGAGACGATGTTTATGGTCGTCTGACGCCCGATAAGGCCGTGAAGGTGCTCGAATCCTATCGAAAAGCTGAAAGAGGTGAATAAAATAATGGCTAAGATCACTGTGCGAGTGGGCATGGCCAGTTGCGGGCTTGCCTCTGGAGCTGAACCTGTTTACAAAGAGCTTAAAAAACTCCTTGAAGGCAAGAATGAGGTCATATTAAAGCAGGTTGGTTGTATTGGATTGTGTTCTTATGAACCGCTTGTGGAAGTTGACATTGACGGCAAAAGGACAATCTATGGAGATATGACTCCCGCCTTGGCACAGGAGCTTGTAAATTCGTCATTTTCGCCTACTCAAACACTAAGAGAAAAAGTTGTTTATAGCAACGAGATCGAGGAAGCCCCGGAAAACAGGAGGATGAACAAGCAGGTTCGGATAGTCCTGGCAAATTGCGGGATTATAGACCCCGAAAGGATAGATGAGGCCATATCTAGAGGAGCATATAAAGCGCTTGCAAAGGCATTGAAAACCATGCCTCCAGAAGAGGTTATAGACGAGGTCTACAGATCGGGCCTACGAGGTCGAGGCGGAGCTGGCTTTCCCACCGGACTAAAATGGAAGTTCACCAGACAGGCTAAGGAGGAGCCCAAATATATCATATGCAATGCCGACGAAGGAGACCCTGGTGCTTTCATGGACAGATCCGTACTCGAGGGCGATCCTCATGCCGTGATCGAGGGGATGATAATATGTGCCTATGCCGTTGGTGCTTCTCATGGCTACATTTACTGTCGCGCAGAATATCCGCTTGCCATAAAGAGGCTTAACATAGCCCTAAACCAGGCGAGGCAAGAAAATTTCCTTGGCAGTGACATATTGGGCAGCGGTTTTAATTTCGACATAGAGATAAAGGAGGGAGCCGGAGCCTTCGTATGTGGCGAAGAGACGGCATTAATAGCATCTATCGAAGGAAAAAGAGGTATGCCTCGTCCTAGACCTCCCTTCCCTGCCGAAAGCGGTGTCTGGGGGAAACCTACCAACATAAACAATGTAGAGACTTACGCAAACGTGCCTTGGATCATAAGGCACGGTGCTAACGAGTTTGCGCGTTATGGCACGGAAAGAAGCAAAGGAACCAAAGTTTTTGCATTGGCCGGAAAGGTGGCCAAAGGCGGGCTTGTCGAAGTGCCCATGGGAATGCCCATCAGGGAGGTAATTTTCGACATAGGCGGCGGTATTGCCGGTGGAAAGAACATAAAGGCAGTACAGATGGGTGGCCCTTCTGGAGGTTGCATACCGTCACGACTCTTGGATACTCCCATAGATTACGAGTCAATCACGGCAACGGGTGCCATCATGGGATCGGGCGGAATGATTGTCTTGGACGAGACAAGCTGCGTCGTAGACGTGGCCAAATTCTTCCTGAATTTTACACAGCGAGAATCCTGTGGCAAATGCCCATTTTGTAGGATAGGCACAAAGAGGATGCTGGAAATACTTGAGCGCATCAGCGAAGGTAAGGGTAAGATGGAAGACTTGGATCTACTTTACGAACTGGCCTTGCAGGTGAAAGAAGGTTCTCTTTGCGGACTGGGTCAAACGGCGCCAAATCCGGTGCTTACCACCCTTAAGTATTTTAGAGAGGAATACGAAGCCCACGTAAAGGACAGGCGTTGTCCTGCAAAGGTATGTCCTTCGCTGATACATTATGTCATAGATAGCGAAAAATGCATCGGATGCACCAGATGCGCCAGAATTTGCCCAGTTAGCGCCATAACTGGGAAGGTCAAGGAACCTCATGAGATAGACGACTCTAAATGTGTAAGATGCGGACAATGCAAACAGACATGTCCTGTCTCCGCCATATCCGTTGAGTAGTGAGGAGGCTTCGAAATATGGAACGAAACGTAAGGGTATTGCTAAATGGTCGTGAAGTATACGGCTTTCCGGGACAGACAATCTTAGAGCTTTGCCAGGACTGCGGCGTGGAGATCCCGTACCTTTGCTACGATCCACACTTATCGGTTCATGGAGGGTGTTCCGTATGTCTCGTTGAAGTTAAGGGCGCCAAAACCTTGGTTAGGGCTTGTTCCAACAAGATCTCAAATGGCATGGAAATATACACTGACACTGAAAAGGCCAGGCTTGCAAGAAAGACTGCCCTGGAATTGCTTCTGTCCGATCATGTGGGAGATTGCAGACCACCATGCACCTTAGCTTGTCCGGCCAGGGGAGACGTACAAGGATACGTCAATCTGGCTGTATCGGGCTTATATAAAGAGGCTTTGGACCTGCTTCACGAAAATGTTACGCTGCCAGCCTCTATAGGCAGGATCTGTCCGGCACCTTGCCAAGAAAAATGCAGAAGAAATTTCGTAGACGAAGAGCCGGTCTCCATAAGGGAAATAAAGCGCTTCGTGGGAGACTGGGCACTAAAGCGTGGCAACCTTGGGCACATAGACGATATCAAGGATAATGGTCACAGTGTTGCCATAGTGGGAGGCGGACCGGCAGGGTTATCTGCTGCCTTTTTCTTGAGGAAAAAAGGATACCAGGTCACAATATATGAGAAGGAACAAGAGCTTGGCGGCATGATGCGCTATGGGATACCCGGCTATAGGCTTCCAAAGGACGTCTTAAAGAAAGAAATAGATTGGCTGTTGTCATGGGGCATTAACGTCAAGACCAATATGGCCTTAGGAAGGAACATGACGTTGGAAGAACTTCAAAGAGGACATGACGCCGTGTTGCTTGCCTTCGGTTGTTGGCAAAGCACGCCCCTTAACGTACCCGGAGAGAATCTCAAGGGAGTATTGGCCGGGATAGAATTCTTATACGACGTAAACAACCACGTATCAGTGGACATCGGCAAAAAGGTAGCCGTCATAGGCGGCGGCAATACTGCCATGGACGCCTGCCGATGCGCCAAGAGGCTGGGTGCCGAGGAAGTAACGGTCATATATAGGCGCACGAGACAAGAAATGCCCGCTGAAGATATAGAGATAGAGGAGGCCATGGAAGAAGGCATTAATTTCATCTATCTGGCAGCTCCAAAGGAGATAAGGGGCGACGGACGGGTGCGCGAAATCGTGTGTGAAAAGATGGCCTTAGGAGAACCAGATGCATCGGGCAGAAGAAGGCCCATTCCCACGGGAGAGACCTTTGTCGTAACTGTGGATACTGTAATAGCAGCCATCGGCCAAAGGCCTGTCTTGAAAGTCCTTCCGCCTGAGATACACGATGGTCGAAGGATCCTGGTCGATGAAAACTTCGCCACCCCCATAGGAGGAGTGTTTGCCTGCGGAGACCTAAAGACGGGCCCCGACATAGCCATAGCTGCCATAGGAGAAGGCCATTTCGCGGCTGAATCCATACATCACTATATAACGAAGGGATGTGCAAAGAGCCCTTACGAGTGCGACGTAACGCGAGACGACCTAGGCCCCCAGGATTTTCTCGACAGAGAAAAACAACCCCGCGAACATCCCAAAGTGCTTCCTGCTCATGAAAGGCTAAGCATGCCATTCGAGGAATTTAACAAAGGCTTAACGGAAGAGCAAATCAAACACGATGGGAGCCGTTGCATGGAATGCGGCTGTCCCGATATATTTGAGTGCAAATTGCGCGCCTACTCAGTCAAATACGAGGCATCTCCGACGCGGCTTAGTGGCGAGAAGGTCAAGCGCTTCGAAGAAAAGCTTCGCTACTACGATAGGAACATGGACAAATGCATACTATGCGGACGATGTGTCAGGGCATGCGATGAAATAGTCGGATTGCATGCCATCGACTTCATAAACCGCGGTTTTGTATCTACCATTCACGACGCATACCTAAAGCCATTGGACGAGGCCGAATGTACTGGATGTGGAATTTGCGTGCAACTTTGTCCTGTTGGGGCATTGACCGAAAAGCGAAGGCAGCGCTGGCCGCACAGCGAGGTTCCCATGGAAACAAAAACTACATGCGGAGAATGTTCATTGGGGTGCGAAGTTGTCATAAATTCCGACAAAACTGGACGTAGCGTAGTTCGAGTTAACTCCGATTTGAACTCTGCCGTATCCCCCACAAAAGGACTGACTTGCCATAAAGCACGGACTTTCCACCTAAACTCAGCAAAACCATGTCCTGACTTTAACCCCGAAGCTTTAGAAAAGATATCGAATTTTCTGCGTTCAAACGACAATATCTCCATATTGCTCGGCAACTCCTTAAGCAACGAAGATTATGAGGCCATAAAGGACACCTTAACGAATTTGGCGCCCAATGCCGTAATATCCTTGCCCGAGGCAGACGAGTTTAAGCCCTTCTTGACCTTAACCGCCAACGAGGGGCAAAGAAGAGGTACGTTAGGACAGCTCTTCGAGGCAGACGTGGCCTTTGTGATCGACGACAATTTGGATCAAGAACTTCCACTCATCCCAACGCTTCTTCGCAAAAGAGTTCGAGCGGGAGCCCTAAAGATAATATACCTTGGAAGCACTCCGGGATTGCTCGATAAAGGATCTACGATAATGCTTAAGACAGATATGACGGACCTGTCCGCCCTGCTTGAATCCCTCGATAGCGGTCTCACCAAGGAAGCCTCGAGGCTCTACGAGATAAGCGAGGACAAAATAAAAGAGGCCAAAGATGTCTTGATAAACGCCAAACGCCCCTTGGTTTTGGTAGGACCCAAAGTAGCTTCAAGCATCGTTTCGTCGCAAGCGTTGCTGAAACTATGCAGTAAACTTGACAAATGCACTTACCTGCCTCTTTATCGTGGAGCTAATACCGAAGGGGCATTACGCATTCTAGGCAATATGCTAACGCCTACGACTGAAAACTTGAGCATGATAAAAGAAGGAAAGATAAGCAAAGTACTTTTGATAGAACCTGACCGATGGGTAAGAAAGATGTTTTTTGCAGTTGACAAAGGCGTTGATTGTGCTTTGCTGTCCTCTAAAACCTACGACGACATAAGCGCTCGTATAATCATGCCCATAACAGGGTGGCACGAAAGGCGCGGACACGTCACGAATTTGTCCGGAGCAGTGCTGGAGCAGAAGGAAGCCATAGTCCCCCCAAAAAACGTCATGAGCCTATCGCGCTTGCTTACGATGATTAAGTAAATCGCGTAAACGGGCATATAAATAAGCGGGAGTTCGCTCCCGCTTATTTATATGCGATATGTAACATGCGTTAAAGGGCAATCACTTGGACGCAGCTTCCTCCTCGGATTCTACCTGGGCCTGTGCTATGATCTTTTTGGCCAAATCCTGCGGCACTTCCTCATAGTGAGAGAATTCCATGGAAAAGTTACCTCTCCCAGAAGTCATGGACCGAAGCACAATGGCGTATCTGAACATCTCGGCCAATGGCACCTGTGCCTTGACGACCTGGAACCTTCCCCTGCTTTCGATGCCCATTATCCTCCCGCGCCTTGAATTTAAATCGCCCATTACATCACCAAGATACTCCTCCGGCACCACCACTTCGACGTTCATGATCGGCTCAAGCAATACAGGAGATGCTTCGACGAAGCATTTTTTGAAAGCCATCGAAGCGGCTATTTTGAAAGCCATTTCCGACGAGTCAACCTCATGATAGGAACCATCATAAAGGATGGCCTTAAAGTCGATCGCTGGATATCCCGCAAGCACTCCCTTTTGGGCAGCTTCTCTTAATCCCTTTTCGACGGCCGGGATATATTGTTTGGGCACTACCCCACCGACAATTCGATCCTCGAACTGTAAACCAGATCCTCGTTCCAAAGGTTGAAGTTCGAGCCATACATCCCCGTATTGCCCTCTCCCTCCGGTTTGCTTTTTATATTTGCCCTGAGCTTTAGACGGCTTTCTGATGGTTTCCCTGTAAGGTACCCGCGGAAGGCGCGTCTCAAGCTCGACACCGTAACGCTCTTTGATGCGAGATAGCACTATGTCCAGGTGGAGATCACCCATTCCGGATAACAAATGGTCTCCAGTTTCGATGTTTTTCTCATAGCGCAAGGTGGGGTCTTCTTCCAACATACGGTGAATCGCGTTGGACAGCTTATCCTCGTCGGCTCTGCTTTTAGGGACAACTGCCAAGCTGTAGACGGGATTTGGAAATTGAATGGGGGGAAACAGGAAATCTACCCCCTTAACGGCTATGGTGTCTCCAACAGCTGCGTTTTGCAATTTCGGGATTGCTACGATATCACCCACAATCACCTCTTTGACATCCTTGCCCTCTTTGCCTTTCATAAATCTTAAGGAGCTAATTCGTTCCTCCACCTTTTTGTTTACTATGTACACCGATTGATCCGATGCAAGTTTTCCGGAAAAAACCCTTATAAAGGACAGTTTTCCCACATATGGATCTACCATTACCTTGAAGCACAAGGAGCTAAACTTTTCGTCCGGATCGGGTTTTACCTCGATCTCTTTGCCTTCCGCATTTATCGCCTTTCTCGGAAACATATCCACAGGTGAAGGCAGTATGTCGCTTATGACATCCAGCAGCTGAAATACACCGACGTTTGCTATGGCTGAGCCGGGCAATACCGGCATGACAACCCTTTGAAATACGGCCTTTTTAAGCGCCGCTGTCAGCTCTTCTTCCTTTAGCTCCTCGCCGTCTAGGTAGCGCATCATCAGATCGTCGTCAACCTCAACGATCCTTTCTATGAGGGCTTCTTTGGCTGCGGCAAGTTTATCTTCAAGATCGGCCGGAGGTGTACTCTCCTCGAATTCCTTGCTTCCGCCTCCTTTATAAACATAAGCCTTGCCACTTAAGACATTTACCACGCCTTTGAAGTTGCTTTCTTGGCCAATTGGAAGGAACAGGGGAAGGGCCTTATCGGTCAAAACCTGCTGTATTTCTTTCAATGTCTTATCGTAGTCTGCATTATCCCTGTCCAACTTGTTGATGAAAAAGATGACAGGAATGGAGAAGTCGCTGGCAAAGTCATAGGCCTTCTCCGTTTGAACCTCTACTCCGTCGACGCCGCTTACCAATATCACAACCGAATCGGCCACTCTCATGCCTGAGCGCAACTCTCCGACGAAGTCTGCGTATCCAGGGGTATCAAGGACAAACAAGTTTTTGCCTTTGTAGTCGAAGGTGATCACAGACGTATTTATGGAAATTTGCCTTTTCTGCTCCTCTAAATCGAAATCGCTTACGGTGTTACCCTCTTCAATTTTTCCTAAGCGACCTATGGCTCCTGCATCGTACAGCATAGCCTCGACTAAAGATGTCTTTCCGGCACCTCCATGAGCTGCTACAGCAATAGTTCTAGTGTCTTCAGGCTTACGCGTTCCCATCGTCCTACCCCCTTAATTTAAATCTTGCTCATGATGAGCGATTGCACCTCTTTCGGATCCGCTTGACCTTTTGTCTCACGCATAACGATACCCTGTAAGAACTTCAGTTTTTTGCCTTTTGTATCCTTGCCTGCCTTGATATCTGCGACGACATCCGCATTTTCTGACAGTACTTTGTTTACCACGATTTCCAGCTCATGACCTGTAACTCTACCGGCACTAAGTCCCAGCACATTTACAGCTTCCTCTACGGTTACGGCTTTTTCCAGCATGACGCTAAAGGCTTCCTTTGCTGCTGTCGTAGAAAGATCGCCCTTATCCACCAGCGAAAGCAGCTTGGCGATCTCCGCCGTTTGAATTGGAAGCTCCTCAACAGAAATATTTTTTTCGTTTAACACTCTCAGTATTTCCGTCTTTATCCAGTTAGATGCCAATTTTACGGGTGCTCCATGTTTTATAAGCTCATCCATGAAAAGGGCAACATCTCTACGTTCTGTCAAAATCTCCGCTTCCTCCAAGGGAAGGCCATAATCGCTCATGAACCTATCTCGCGCTTCCCAAGGTAATTCTGGCAACTCCTTGCACAACTGAACGATGATCCGCTCATCCACCACTAAGGGCGGAAGATCCGGATCCGGAAAATACCTGTAGTCTTCAGCTTCTTCCTTGCTCCTGCTCGAAATGGTTACGTTGGCGCCATCATCCCAATGCCTTGTCTCTCGAACGATAGCTTTGCCCTCACTTTTAAGCTCGCTTTGTCTTTGGTATTCGTATTCTAGCGCGCGTTCCAGCGCTCGCAGGGAATTCATGTTTTTAACTTCGACCTTATCCCCATACTTGCCACCTGGCTCCATTATGGAGATGTTGGCATCCACCCTGAGAGAACCGGCTTCCATATCGCCGTCGGAAACGCCTAAATACCTCACGAGTTGACGCAACCTCGAAACGAACTCCCTTGCTTGCCTGGGAGAAGTTATATCAGGGTGTGTGACTATCTCCATTAATGGAACACCTGCCCTGTTGTAGTCGACAAGGGAGTATTCTGCGCCCATCAACCTTCCGCTTGCGGCCGAATGCACCAGCTTTCCTGCATCTTCCTCCAAATGCAGCCTTTGTATCCTAATTTTTTGGACACTGCCGTCGTCGGCGCTAACTTCGACATGCCCGTCCACGGCAAGGGGTAAATCATATTGGCTTATTTGATATGCCTTGGGAAGGTCAGGGTAAAAGTAGTGTTTCCGATGAAATATCGTATGGGTGTTTACCCTGCAGCGCATTGCCAGGGCAGTCTTTATGGCAAGCATTATGGCTTTTTCGTTGATAACTGGAAGCGATCCGGGCAATCCCAGACAGACAGGGCAGACGTGGCTGTTGGGCTTGACGCCTATATAATCGGTTGGACAGGAACAAAACATCTTGGATTTGGTGGCCAATTGAACATGTATCTCAAGGCCTATGACGGGAATGAACTTGCTCACTTTCGATCGCCCCCTAAAGTGGTTACAGCTGGCCCTATGACTTTTTCAATAACGGAAGCTGTCTTTAATATGTCGCCTTCACCAAATTTTTTCCCAACGAGTTGAACGCCAATCGGCAAGCCCGAGTGGCTAAAGGATATCTTCATGGACAAGCCCGGCAAACCGGCAAGATTTGCAGGTATCGTGAAAAGATCCGCCATGTAAGCCTTTACCGGGTCAGTCATTTTTTCTCCGCGCCTAAAGGGCAAAGTTGGCGTGGCAGGCATAAGCAAGACATCGGCTCGGGAAAAGGCGGCATCGAACTCCCTTATTATCAGTTGTCTGACCTTTTGAGCTTGCAGGTAGTAAGCATCATATCTGCTTGAACCCAAAACAAAGGTGCCGATAAGTATCCTTCGTTTTACCTCCGGCCCAAAGCCGGCACCGCGACTTTTGAGGTAAAGATCTTGCAAATCTTCTGCCTCCACAGAAAAACCGTATTGAACTCCATCGAACCGCGCTAAGTTTGAGCTTGCCTCTGCCGGCGCTATCGTGTAGTAACAGGGAAGGCCATATCTCGTCGATATCGGAAGTTTTACCTCAACTATTTCAGCACCAGCGTCTTGACATATCCTTAAGGCTTGAGTTACTCCTCTTTTAATCTCTTCATCTATTTCCATGGATTCATAACCGGACAGATAACCAACTTTAAAGCCCTTTAACGACTCCACATTTAAAAAATCCAGGTAATTTGGCCTTTCCTTTCTGACACAGGTCGCATCCCTTGTGTCAGCTTCTGAGATGACTTGTAATACCACAGCCAAGTCGCTCAAATTTCGCGCAAAAGGACCAATTTGATCCAGTGATGAAGCAAAGGCAACCAGGCCAAATCTGCTGACCAAGCCATATGTGGGCTTTAAGCCATATACCCCACAAAAGGCGGCCGGCTGCCTGATAGAACCGCCGGTATCACTCCCTAGGGATATAGGCGCATAACCCGCAGCTACAGATGCGGCGCTTCCGCCGGAACTTCCCCCTGGCACCCTGGATAAATCCCAAGGATTAAGCGTTGGCCCAAAGGCCGAAAACTCAGTGGAACTTCCCATGGCAAATTCGTCCATGTTTGCCTTTCCGATGATGACCGCGCCTGCCCGTTCCAGGCACTCCACTACATGAGCGCTGTACGGAGGTATCCAGTTTTCAAGCATTCTGCTTCCGCACGTCGTCCTAATGCCGTCTATCGTTATGTTATCCTTGACGACGACAGGCACACCAAAGAGAGGCCCCATATCCTCACCTCTACTTAGGGCAGCATCAAGCATCCACGCCCTTGAGCGAGCCTCTTCGTACATCGGCGTTATCAAGGCATTTAGGTTTCTCTCATTTGCCTCTATGTGCTCCAACGCTGTCTCTATGACATCGGATATGGTATAACTCCCTTTTTTATACCCTGATATCAGTTCAATGGCTGAGAGCTTCAAAAATTCGTTATTTTTCATCTCTATCTTCCCTCACAATTCGCGGCACTTTAAAATAACCGTCCTCAGACTCCGGAGCTTGAGAGAGCACTTCGCTATATCGATTCCATATATGTACTTCGTCGGCACGCCACGGCATGGGATCCATGTCCTCAAGCCTAAAAGGATTTATACCACTGGTATCAAGCTCACCTAACGTCTGAAGTTGATCCAGTATCATCTTAAATTGCACGGCTATTTGCTTAGATTCTTCCTCGTTCAACTCAAGCATGGCTAATCGAGCCACACGCCTTATATCTTCGATCAAATCGCCCGACGTCATGTCCATAAGCTCAACCTCCCAGTCTATTTTTTCGACTCAGCTTCCTCGACCAATTTCCAGAATGTTTGTTCATCAACAATTTTAACACCTAGTTCTTGCGCTTTAGCAAGCTTGCTACCGGGGTTGCTGCCTACCACAACCATTGTTATATTTCTGCTGACAGAATTAGTCGGAATAGCTCCCAAGCTTTTTGCAATCTCTTCAGCTTCGCTCCTTGAGGCCCTTTCAAGCTCTCCCGTAAAGACTATCCGCCATCCTTCCCAGGGGCCATGTCCCTGTTCTTTTTTTTCTTCGGTCATATTTACTCCCATCTTGGCAAGCTCTTTTATAGTGGAGACATTTTCCTCGTCTCTAAAAAACGCGACTATGGATGAGGCAATTTGAGGACCTATACCAGGTATTTCGGATAGTTCTTCTATGCTTGCCTTCATAAGCCTGTCCATGCTTTTAAAGTTTTCTGCAAGTATCTCGGCAGTTCTAAGGCCGACATACCTGATGCCCAAGGCATAGATCAATCGGAAAAGCGGCCTGGTTTTGGAATTATTTATCGCGTTGATTAAATTTTCAGCAGATTTTGGTCCAATTCTATCTAGGGACATAAGATCATCCTTGGTCAGTTTATACAGATCGGCAAAACCAGCGACCAATTTTTTGTCAACAAGCTGCTCTATGATCTTCTCCCCTAAGCCCCTGATGTCCATGGCATCACGAGAGGCGAAATGTCTTATGGCTTCTTTTAATTGTGCAGGGCAAGAGCGATTTGGACAGCGGTGGGCTACTTCCCCCATGAGTCTTACAACTTCTGCCCCGCACACGGGACAATTTTTTGGCATGGAAAACGGCATCTCATGACCCGTTCTGGCACTAAAATCCACTCGAACCACTTCGGGTATTATCTCTCCCGCCTTGCGGACGTAGACGAAGTCTCCGATTCGTATATCAAGCCGTTTTATCTCATCTTCGTTATGGAGGCTTGCCCGTTGAACCAGGGTCCCGGAAAGCCTCACCGGCTCCAATATGGCAACTGGAGTAAGGACCCCCGTCCTTCCAACTGAAATCTCTATATCTAGAAGTCGGGTCTTTTTTTCCTCTGCAGGATATTTGAACGCTATCTGCCATCTTGGCGATTTGGCCGTTGTACCGAGAATATCATAGGTTCGCAGATCGTCCACTTTCACCACAACCCCATCCGTCGCGTAGGAAAGGGCGTGTCTTTTATCTTGCCAATCGTCAATATAACCTACTAACTCATCAAAGTTTTTGCATAATTTCTCGTTTCCCTGTGTTGGGAACCCTTTTTGCCTGAGCCAGGCCAATGCTTGATACTGCGACGAAATATCATATTTTTGCGGATCGACCACCTGATAAACGAACAAACGAAGCCTACGCTTAGCAGTTATGTTTGGGTCAAGTTGCCTCAAGCTACCCGCTGCTGCATTCCTCGGATTGGCAAAAAGCGGTTCTCCCTCTTCCTCGCGAGCTTTATTGAGCATGGCAAAATCTTCCTTAGTCATGTAAACTTCGCCTCTGACCTCCAACCTGCCCGGTACGGGCTCGCGAAGCCTCAAGGGTAAGCTTTTAATCGTCCGTAAGTTATCGGTCACATCCTCGCCGGTTCTGCCGTCTCCTCTTGTGGCTCCCAATACGAACCTGCCGTCCTCGTATATGAGTGCAACGGCAACTCCATCGATCTTTAGTTCAGATGTGAAGTCCACTTCTCTTCCAAGTATTTTATATACTCTGTTTACAAAGTTTCGCAGCTCTTCTATGCTGAAAACATCATCCATGGAAAGCATGGGAACTTCATGGACCACTTTCCTAAACTCATCCCTTGGCCGTCCACCTACACGCTGAGTCGGGGAATCAGGTGTAACCAGCTCCGGAAAGCGCTTTTCGAGCTCCAAGAGTTGCCTATAGAGTGCATCGTATTCTTCATCGGTTATTAAGGGCGAATCCAAGACGTAATAGTAATAGTCGTGTTTTTCTATTTCCCTTCTGAGCTCTTCGACCTTCCTTCTGGCTTCCTCCAGATCCACAGGTATCACTCCTTGGGACGCATGGTTGGAAACAGTATCACATCGCGAATGGAGCTCGAGTTCGTAAGAAACATCGTAAGCCTGTCTATGCCTATTCCAAGCCCTCCCGTAGGAGGCAGCCCATGTTCAAGGGCCGTAACGAAGTCCTCGTCGAAAGCATGGGCCTCCTCGTCACCTGCCTCCTTTTTCTTGAGCTGATCCAAGAAACGTTCCCTCTGATCCAGGGGATCGTTTAGTTCGCTGAAGGCATTGGCCACCTCAGCGCCACATATGAATAGCTCAAACCTTCTGGTGAAATCCGGGTTATCGGGATCTCTTTTTGCGAGAGGAGAGATCTCGACGGGGTAGCCCAAGACAAAGGTGGGCTGAATGAGTTTTTCCTCCACGAAATTATCGAAAAACTCGGTCATGATTAAAAGCCGACTCTCGTTTCCCTTTATATCTAAACCCTTTTCTTTGGCAAGCCTTCGGGCATCTTCGTCAGTGATGCTCAAAAAATCGATGCCGCAGTGCTCTTTTACCAAATCTACCATGGTAGCGCGCCTAAACGGAGGCTCATAGTTTATAATGTGCTCACCGTAGGGAAGCTGCCTTCCCCCCATGGCATCGGCACAGGCAACGATTATCTCTTCGGTCAAGTTCATCATATCCTCGTAATTAGCATATGCCCAATACACCTCCATGGCGGTGAATTCAGGGTTGTGCATGGAGTCAATGCCTTCGTTTCTGAAGTTCTTTCCAATTTCGTAGACGCGTTCATACATCCCCACGATCAACCGTTTCAGGTAAAGCTCAGTAGCTATCCTAAGATATAGGTTTATGCCCAAAGCATTGTGATATGTGATGAAAGGTTTTGCATTAGCCCCTCCGGCGATTGGAGACAAAATGGGCGTCTCGACCTCGAGCGTCCCGTGAGATTCCAAAACCTCTCTAAAGGTCTTTATTATTTTAGCCCGCTTCCTAAAGACCTCCCTTACCTCGGGATTGGCAATCATATCTAAATAACGCTGCCTATAGCGCACCTCGGTATCCTTGAGTCCATGCCACTTCTCAGGCAAAGGCCTTAAGGCCTTGCTTAACAGCTTAAACTCGGTTACAAGCAAGGACAGCTCTCCCTTTTTGGTCCTAAAGGGGTAGCCTTCTATACCAAGGAAGTCTCCCGTATCAACCCATTTCTTGAACCATTCGTACTTATCCTCTCCCAACGAGTCAAAGCTAAAATAAAGCTGCAACCTGCCGGAGTCGTCCTCTAGATGCACAAAAGAAGCCTTGCCGTGTTTTCTTATGGACATGACCCGACCTGCAGTCCTTATCGTCGCCTCTTTATCCAACTCGTCAGGGCCTAGGTGAGAGAAGTGCTCATGGACAAAAGACAATTTATGCTTTTTATCCCATCTATCGATCACATAAGGGTCAAACCTTGCTTCACTACGAAGACGCTCCAGTTTCTCCATGCGCTGCCTTTTTATTTCCATCTCCGGTGTGGTACGTTCATCGTTTACATTGTTTACGTTATCGGAATCCATTTATCGCTTTCCTCCTTAAAATTGAAAGGTCAATTTTAATTCGTCTACAAAGGCATCATATAATTCCCTGGCCCTTACAATGCTTCCTGCGTTTGCTAATGAAGAACGAATATAGGAAGCCCTGGGTACATTTTTAAAAATACATGATAAAAAGCGACGAAGCAAGGGCATGGCTATATTATCTCGAATATCCCCTAAATCTTCAAAGAAGCTTCGAAAGACGTTGATCCTAAATCCAAGGGAGTCATCCATGCCAACCGAATATCCCAAGGCCTTTAAAGCTTCAGTTACAATAAAGGGGTCCTTCAATGCTCCCCTAGCAATCATGACGCCAACGCAACCCATCTCTATATATTCAAGGACATCACTTACAGAAAAGACATCCCCCGTCGCCGATATCATGCCCGGAAAGGATTCGGCAATCTCCTTTACGATCTTTCTATCCGACTTACCATTATAACCCTGCGAAGGGGTTCTAGCGTGTATTGCAACGTTATCCGCACCTGAAGCCAGAAGAAGTTCGCACCAATTGAAGGCATCTGACGGGTCATGGCTTGGAATTCTTGTTTTTACCCAAACCGGCAAACCAAGGGTTTTGAGCTCTTTCACCATGCGAGATGCTATATTAGGACGATATATTAGAGCGGCCCCTCCTCCTGAAGCCATAACCTTTCTGGATGGACAAGCCATGTTTATGCCTAAGGCATTAAACCTATTAACTTTTAATGCTTCTTTGGCCCCATTCAATAGAACGTCAATATCGCCCGAAAAAAGTTGCAGCACCAAAGCACCTTCTTTGGGATGTCTATACAGCATATCATAAGCAACATGACTTTTCTCTATGATGGCCCTGGCAGAGACCATCTCAGTATGAGCAAGCCCTACGCCAAGACCGAAAAACATCTTTCTCACAGGCCAAAGAGTAACGTCGGCCATAGGGGCAAGCCATAGAGGATTACTTGGCGTTGCGCTCATATATGAGTCTCAACCCCTCCAACGTTAAATTGGGGTCAACGGTGTTGATCCTGCTTGACCACCTCGCCACGATCTCGGCATGGCCACCGGTCGCTATGACCTTGGGATTTTCCTTTTGCTCCTGCGCCATGCGATCAACCAAGCCGTCGATCAATCCGGCATAACCGACGACTATCCCCGATCTCATGGATTCGGATGTAGACCTCCCGATAACCCTCTTAGGCGTATCCAACGCCACCAAGGGCAATTTTGCAGTTTTTCCGAATAAGGCCTCGACGCTAGCCTGCAATCCAGGAGCTATAGCACCACCCAGGTAAGCACGATCAGAAGTCACATAATCCAGGGTTACTGCCGTACCGAAATCTACCACTATGACCGGACTCCCGTAATGATGAACAGCGGCAACAGCGTTGACAAGCCTGTCGGCGCCGACTTCACTTGGCACTTCATACTGTACGTCAATCCCTAGATTCATTTCGTATTTGACGACCATAGCTTCTAGCCCTAGATATTTAGATATCCCCTCACGCCAAGCCATTTCAAGAGGCGGAACAACACTCGATATTATGGAGCCAGATATGAATTTCTGATCTATTCCGCTCATGCGAAGCAGCCCAGTAAGGTAAATCCCAAGCTCGTCTTCTGTCCTTCTCTCGGAAGTAAGCCTCCAGTCGGTAACCAAACAGGCACCGTCGAATATCCCAACACAAGTATGCGTGTTGCCTATATCCAAAACCAATAGCATCTTAGCTCCCCCCTCACATTAAGATAGCAATACACCATAAAGCATTAACCCGCAAATCGTGACACAAACACTTCTAAGACAACCTAATTCCAACTTTCTTGCCAGTATGATAAAAAATACTGCAAGAGAAATAAAGGGCCAATGCCAAGTGTCGACGATGCTCATAGGCACAAAGGATGTCATCCAATTTAATACATACTCAAACGCCAATATCGATTTTTCCACAAAGGAAATTACTGTCGCTCCTAAACCATACGGCAGCAAAGCAATGGGAACCGATAATAAGACTGCCATGAACAAAATGGCGAAGATTGGAATTGCAAATATGTTGGTAATAAGTCCGGCTATGGGCAATGTTTTAAAAGTTACAAGGACTATACCTGCGGTGATGGTCCAAAGGAAAGCGCTTGAAAGCAACAA
Organism: Acetomicrobium flavidum; assembly: GCF_900129645.1. Lineage (NCBI taxonomy): Bacteria > Thermotogati > Synergistota > Synergistia > Synergistales > Acetomicrobiaceae > Acetomicrobium > Acetomicrobium flavidum. The sequence continues at coordinate 1,653,609 of NZ_FSQZ01000001.1, read as the reverse complement.
CGAAAATCTTTTAGGAAATATGTCAATACACCCTATGGCCAAGGCCGAAAGCACCGATAATTTCCAACCTACGTCCCATACAAACCAAGGCCTCCACAGAAGCAAGCATACAGCTGCCAGGCTCACCGCCTGAATGGCCTTCATTGGACGCCCGATCAACTTTCCCATGAGAATAAAGGCCACCATTATGCCGGCACGCATGGCACTGGCAGCGAATCCCGTAAAGGCCAGATAAAGAAATAACAGGAATAATGATATTTGAACCTTCCATCTTGTTCGCCTTAAAGCTCGAAAGACAATTCCGACAACCAGGGCCACATGAAATCCTGACACGGCAAGAAGATGGGAAGTGCCCCATCTTGCATGAACTTGAGCCAGGTCCGGATCTTTGACTCCAAATAATAAAGCCAGTAAATATCCCCGTACCCTTAACGGAAAGTTCAACAACACCCATTTTCTTAAAATCGATCTCCAGCAATATAAGCTAAAGGTTCGGCCCTTGTTGGACTTAAGCAGCTGTAATCCCACCAAACGGCCACTCACACCCCTGGCCCTCCAGTATGTGTAGGGATTAAATCCGCTAGTTTTCTTCTCAAGGGGTAATACCGATGCCTTGACTTTAATGCGATCTCCTTCCCTCAAAGCCAAGTTGGGCGTTACTTCGGCAACATAATTGCCTTGAGCGGTCTTTAAAATCAAGGCCCTCTTGCTTCCCCAGGGCCTTTCGAAAGATACAATCGCCGTTTCCGTCAGCCTATCGGGCAATTTTGGCTCATGCGTTACTCTCCATGTTAGCCACAAGCTACCCGACAAACCTATGAGAAAGCATAAAATCAAAATAACAAATACCTCATCTGTACCATCGTAGGAACAGAAACCTAAAGACAACATCACTGATCCTGCCACAACGCTAGCCAACCAAAACGGAAAACCCTTTGCGGTCAAAAGAATCGATATCACCAGCGAAGTTAACAGGCACAGACCCGGAGCTTCATAAAGCAATTTCATCGATATCCAACGGTAACAAAGGGCCTAATCTTCTCCATTTTCTTTGGGCCTATACCCTTGACATCGAGCAGTTCTTCTACGGAACGAAAACCACCCTTTGCCTCCCTGTAATCCACAATCGCTTGGGCCGTCTTTGGACCTATGCCAGGAAGGTTTTGCAAAGTTCCAATATCGGCATCGTTTAAATCCACAGTGGTCTTTTGTGAGCCCATATCGACAACGTGTGCAGAATAACCTTGCGAAACTGGCACATTAGATACTTCCCTGCCGACGGAAACAGTTTCCCCAACCTCGGGCACGTGCACATGACATCCGTCGTTTAGTTTTGCTGCCAAGTTGACTGCAGCCGAATCGGCTTTAGGAGTAAGTCCACCTGCCTTTTCAACTAATTGGTAGACCCTTGAGTCTTGAGGCAACCTATATACCCCGGGATTGTTAACTGCACCGGTAACATATAGCACCCACTCTTCTTGGGCAGGGCGCATTTGTCCTTCCTCGTTCCTCGCGCTAGCGCGATCTGTAACTTCGGAACCTTCGAAAGGCTTAATTGTAATTTCCTCAGCATTAAACTCGTTCCCCTTTAAACTTCCCAAGGAATAGGCAAAGGCAAATCCTAAAGCGAAGATAAAAAACGACAGAGCCACTAGGAGCCACTTTAAATTCTTAACTTGACAGTAATTTTTAAAGTTTGACTTCAAGGACATCGCTAAAATCCTTAGATGAAATTATCTCGCCATATAAGTACCAATGGGATGCGTTTGTAACATGCACCTGACATAACTTGCCCAACATATCTTCGTCGCCAGGGATAAGAACCACCTTATCGGTAGGCGTCCTGCCCTGCAACATGGATTTCCCCTTAGGAGCATAGCCGTCGATCAACACCTCGACCACATTGCCAATCAAGCTTAAATTCTTTTGTAAAGAAATGCCATCTTGCAGCTCATTGACAATGGCAAGCCTTCTTTTTTTCTCCTCCTCAGGCACCTGATCGGGCATAACCGCAGCCGGGGTGCCATTTCTGGGAGAATAAGCAGCAGTATGGACCAAGTCAAACTGCATCCTTTTTAACATCTCCAGAGTGTCTTTAAAGTCGTCTTCAGCCTCGCCGGGAAATCCCACAATCAGATCACTAGTAATGGCAACCTCGGGCACTGCTTCGCGTATGTGATTGACGATTTCTTCGTAGTGTTCAACGGTATAACCTCGATTCATCTTTTTTAATATTCTGTTGCTACCGGATTGAATTGGCAGATTTATGGCAGGGCAGATTTTCGGCTCTGAAGCCATGACCTCTATCACATCGTCAGTAAAATCTTTAGGATGTGATGTAGTAAATCGAACCCTGAGTAATCCCGGTATACGCGATACATCCCTCAAAAGGTTAGAAAACCTATACCCGTTATCAAAATCTTTACCATAGGAATCTACGTTTTGGCCAAGAAGCGTAACTTCGATAACCCCGCTTTCAACGAGCTCGTTTACTTCCTTCAAAATTTCGCTGGGATGTCTAGAGACAAACCTTCCACGTACGTAAGGCACAATGCAGTATGTGCAAAAATTATCGCATCCATGAGCAATGGTGACAAATGCCTTAAAGGGATTGTTTCTAACTAAAGGTGCCACCTCCAAGTCCACCATTTCCCTTGGATCTTCATCCAAATATGCCACTGCTTTATGGTTTAAGGCTCCCTCTAAAACATCTGGAAGGCGTCCTATATGTCTTGGCCCCACCACTGCCTTCACCTGAGGGAACTTCCGCAACAGCTCCAAACCCATATTTTGAGCCATGCAGCCTACAACAGCCAAGACAGGCCTCCCTTTTGTCCTATAAATTCGTCCGTAACGTCCTATCTCGCTTAACACCTTTTGCTCGGCCTTTTCCCTAATACTGCAGGTTATCATGATCACAATATCAGCACATGACGGATCCGTCTCAAGCCAGCCTTTTTGGGTTAGAACAGTCCTAAGGCGATCTCCGTCGTACTGATTCATTTGACAGCCATATATATCCATGGCAAAACTCAAAGCCATACTCGTCCTTCCCTCTTTCGTTACAATGATCTTGTAAGTTTGAGATTATTATAGCCTACAAACTGGGATTTATACATGAACAAAGGGGATATATCATGTAGCAATGACATGCATGCCCAACAATTGTTCTTTTTACTTGCAAAGAGCAATAGCTGATTTACATTTCGCTTAGGCTTTTAAACTATGACAAGAATAACGATAGCATTGATCATGATGTAAATGGCATTTTAGCGAAGGATAAAATTTGCTTTCTTCCCTTACCTTTTTTCTGCACGTGGATTCTATCGGTGATATATGAATTCGAAGACTTATTAGTAATATATCATATATTGATTGACATCGGCGACAAATGTTGTAAAATTCTTAAAGCTAAAAGATAACGCGACTTATACAATGAGGTTTTTCGCAAGGAGGGGCACTTAGTATGTCGATGCAAAGAACTCAACACGATGACGTTATTTTAATGACAAAGGAAGGGTATCAAAAATTAAGAGCTGAACTGATAAAATTGAGAAGTGACGGCAGATCTGAAATATCGAAACAATTAGAAGAAGCAAGATCCTTCGGAGATTTGAGCGAAAATGCCGAATATCATGCAGCCAAAGAAGCCCAGGCCAAGCTTGAGGCACGAATCCAATTCTTGGAATCGCAACTATCGAAAGCCAAAATCATCGATAACGATCAAATCGACACCAGCCAGGTAACATTAGGTACCAAAGTTACCCTAAAGGATTTAGATTTAAATAAGGAATTCACGTATGTGATCGTAAATTCAGAGGAAACTGATCCGAACAATCATAGAATATCCGTATCAAGCCCCGTCGGGCAGGCAATCATTGGCAAAGCCGTTGGCGATGAAGTAATAGCCAGGGCACCTCGTGGAATCAGAAGGCTTAAAATACTGCGCATCGAAATATAGAAGATGGCATTTTAGCTTATTCACATAAGATCTCCTTGCTTTAATTTGCCGTGTAACATTTATGCTATATGTGGTTTTCTCTGTTAATGGCGGTTGTTATCAGTTGGAAAACGAGATCCTCAAAGGACCACCCAATCGCTTTTGCCGCTTTCGGGACCAAGCTAGTAGCAGTTAAACCGGGGGCGGTATTTACTTCTAAAACATAGGGAGTTCCCTGTAAGTCGAGGCGTATATCTACCCTGCTGTACTGCCTGCAGCCTAAGCTTAAATGTGCCTTCACGGCGACATCTTGCACAGTCATTGCAATAGATTTATCAAGTTGAGCAGGCACAATATATTCACTTCCGCCGGGAACATACTTAGCTTTATAGCTATAAATAGAATTTTTGGGAACTATTTCAATTATAGGAAAAGCTTTAGGCTTACCGTCATCCCACACTGTTACCGCCAGCTCTTTGCCGAAGATGTATCGTTCAGCAAGGATGAGGTTATCATATTTAAAGGCTAAATTCATTGCCGGCGATACATCGTCTTTCTCGGTTACTGTGCTTACACCAATAGTACTCCCGCACCCTGACGGCTTGATTATCATCTTTTCATTGCCAATGGCATCGTAAAACTCCATGACCTTTCGATAGGCTGCCTCAAAGCCTTGACGCATGTCGACCTCTATTCCATCAGGCACAGGTATTTCATTGCGTCGAAACTTATATTTGCTCAAGGCCTTGTTCATCGCAAGCATGCAAGCTTCCGACATTGATCCCGTGTACGGAACGCCGTAAAATTCGAGTAATGCCTGTAACCTTCCGTCTTCTCCCCATCCGCCATGCAAGGCAATGAAGACAACGTCGAAATCGCCTTTATGTATTAAAGATATTACATCTCTCGTGGTACAAACCTGACCATCTATAACCTTAAATCCACTATTTCGAGCAGCTTCTACAACGGCCTTTCCGCTGACGAGTGAAACCTCTCGCTCCGGACTCTCTCCGCCATACAACACCAACACTCTGATGCCACTCATTTTATAAATCCAACCTCCTGAGCAGGACTCGTTATCGTCTCCACCTCTCCGCCGAAGGTAATCTTAGTCTCCGGGAATGCTTTGATAACAAGCCTAAGGCCTATCCAATCATCCTCATCGTCCGAATAATACATGGGCCTTTCGTCCCTATAAATTAACTCCCAGGCGTAACAATGTTCATCATAGACCAGGCTGCCCACAACCTCATCTAAATGTTCATCCATAAAATCATAGGCAGCCCTCACCGCCACTTTCCACCTGCTGCCCAAGGGAATGCCTACCGTTTGGTAAATTTCGCGCCTGTCGTCATAGTCATCCCACGACATGGGCGAATTCCCTGTAGTCCAGCGTTGTCCATAGCTTGTAACCATCGGAAAATCGCCGATCCTATATCGCAGTCCATAGACGGCATCTATTATCTCCTGACGTTTTAGCCTTTTTGCATCGTACCTGAAATTCTGATATTGAGCCCATATAAATGGTGTAAAGTTATTATTCTTTTTATCCAGCGGCTTGAAGGATTGAGATGCCTCAAAGCCGTAACCCCATCTATCGACGGAAGCTTCCTGTGTTCCGCTAATCCCCATTGCCTCATAATGACCCCAGTATAGCGCCAGACGGGACCTCGTATCCGAAGCTATATTAATCCAAGGCGTGAAGAGTTCAACCTCGGGGGATCGCCACAAGACCCCCTTATAAGTTACTCCCGCCTCTTTTTCGATAGATACGCTTTCAGCCTGAGACCAATAGACCTTGCCGGAAAAACCCTGATTATGATAGCTTGCCCCCCAACCTGGTCGATAGCGCTTTTCATCTTCGTCGGAGTTGTATGTATAAGCAGTACTGGCAAACAGATCCCACTGGTCATTCAAGTTATATGAGCCCGATATCATCCATTCTTCGTTCATCTCGGTCCAATAGGCAACGTGGGCATAAACCGACAACCTGTCTTCCGATATCACCGGGCCATAGGCCATAATCCCTGTTCCCCTATCGGAATCGTCCTTAAATTGATACACAAAGGATCCGCTCGTTTTTTTGTCTTTCAAGCTGATCTCATAATTGAACGGATAAGTATAAAACAATTTGCCATCGAGATATACTTTTGGGCGTCTCAATATTACCTTATTGTCAGGAATTACTGTCATTTTGGTCGTATAGAGATTATAATGCGGTTTCGGTGCATCACATGTTGTGTAATTTGCGTTTTCCCAAACGGCAATATGCGTGTCCTCTTTTACCTTTTTTATATCGCCTTTGGCCAACCAACCCTTCGCCAATGCCGCCTTGGGTGGAGCAACACTGACATTACCGTCATAAATATATACAGGGCCTTCTTGTCCTGAAGCGTCTTGCATAGTCCCTTCTTTAGTGACTAGGTTATATTCCAGCCTGCTGCCCCTTAATGTTCTATCTCCCCATATGAGCACGACCTGCTCTTCTGCTTTGCTTTCAGCAAAGACCATAGAATTTTCCACCAAATACTCAACATAGGGGGCGTTAAGGGTTATATCCTCTCGTCTAATTGTCACATTACCTTCTGCCTGTGCGCGTCCCTCAGGCTCAAAATAAACTACCCTATCGGCCTCCAACGTTATTTGCGAAGATGGGCTTTGAGCATACGTTGCGACACACAAAAGAAACAGAAAGAATATGCTGAACAATATTACGTTGACATTTTTTACCCATACATCAGCACGATTATAGGTCATAGGTGTTTCTCCTTTTATTAAGTATCAAAGCTTCCATGGTAGACTTTCTATGGTGAACAATGAAACATCGACAACTTATTCTTTAGGTGCCTTATATATGACCCTCGCTCCGCCTGACAGATACATCTCGCCCGAAAGGTGAACTTGTCCCTTTTTCGACTCTACTTCAACGGATTCTCCAAGGACACGAATGCCCTCATCAAAAAAGAAGAGCTTATCGTTTGGATTCCATTGAACCTCCGGCGATTGCCAATGAAACTCCTCCTCGTTCACCTTTGTAACACCTGTTGCCTGCTTTAGAGTAACAATACCACCAGATGTATCAGGTGTACTGCCTTGGGCAGCCTTTACATTCCAAATTTTGCCATCTTCAGTCTCAATAATAATATATACATCATCTAAAATGTACTCGTCGCTTGACCTTATGCCCTTCTCGGCATCTATAACATAAACATCGTGATCAATGATATTTTTGTAATGAACTTTTTCTACTACAAAAGTTACTTTCTCTTCATCGCTATCTACACTCGATAAACGCAAATCTCTTATCAAAAAAGCAATAAACAAACCCACCAATAAAGCCACAGATGCAATGAGGTATTTGCGCCTTTTACCAGACAACGCGCCACCTTCTCCTCTCTTGAACCAATCTTACCACCTTACTTCGTTCCACCTTAACCAAGAGCAGTTTTTGAATGCCGCTAACTTTTGCCTTCGTTTCGTCAATCCAGGTTATATTATAACCATCCTTAAAAGCCCAGCGTATGTTGGATTCCATGGCAATTTCTCTAAAATCCTTGGTAGAATACCGCTCCTTGGTAGTGGAGTCCAGAAGGCTATACATGGTATCCAGATCTCCATTGACCCAGCTTTCCACAAAAAGAGTGACCACATCTTCCTTAGACAAGGACGTCTCTCTTTCTGCATCCTGGAGCATTTCCTTAAGCTTTAAGTCCATCTCGCTTTCAACATGTTTTGTTTCCTGAGCTTTTAACAATGGATCTGGTGCCGGGGAAGGGGGAAATCCCTCCGATGCATTTGACTTGCCTTCGGAATCTAGAGAATTGTCCGAAGGTTCGATGGGCTCATTTTGTTTCATCGATGAATCTTCTTTCTTTTGTTCGGACTTTTCTTCAGATGATGGCAATTTCACAACGACCTCATCGGACCCCGAATATTGCTTTGGTTGGACTTTAGCTACAGGCTTTGATTGACTTGGTAGTTTTCCAGTCTCTTCCGTCGATCGAGTAACTTTGATATCTTCATTTTGCAATTTACTAGAATCGAACGAGAAAAACATATCCCTTGGGGAGATGCCGGTCAATGTGATAGTGAAATCTTTAGAGTCTACCTTTGGGAAAAATATCAATCCTTGCAATATGCCACTTATCGGTTCATCGAATTTACTGTCATAGGCCGATAAGGATATTTTCTTGCCATTTAATAACATAAAAAGATGCTTCGACAAAGGTTTCAGGTCCAAAGGTTTTGTCCCAAAATTATAGATGGTCATAAGAAATGGCTCGCATTCCTTCATCTTCAAGTCCTTGACAAAGGCTTGGCGATAGGCTTCCCTCTCTTCCTTGCCAAGCCCTTGTCTGGAAGCTTCTATGGAGACCCAGGGGTCAACTATGTCCTCGGGATAGTGAACTATCCATACCAGACAATCAGTTCCCCAATGAAAGGCTGTATTGCTCTCAAGCTTATCAACAAGTTCCACTTTTGCATCCTTAGCCTGCAATGGCAAACTATGCAGACAGAGTACATAAATCATCACAATGCTAGCTAGTCCTAAGAGGTATATTTTCTTGCCTTTCCTCAAAGAGCAATTCTCTCCTTTAGTGCTTGCGTGCCATTATTGCGAAATATTTAACACATGCTAAGTCTATAGCTTATAGTCAATCACTGCAGAAATTCCAACTCCCTGGACCCTCCTGAAGCGCTCTAGAGGATTAAGAGAGTCTATAGGGATTAATATCTCTATTCTAAAGCGATCTTTGAACACTGCGTCTATCCTCGCCACTGCTTTCGTCCTGTCTACAGCAGATTTTGGCCCTGAGACCTGGGCGGCACCGATTCTTGTGCCCTGCCCTGCGGAAACTATCGGCACGACTTTAGTCATATCTTCTGAAGCGACCCCTTTGTTAAGGGTAATAGTGTTTATAAAGTCATTGAGAGGCCCAGCGATGGTTTCTACTAAAAATCCTCCCCCGATGACGCCTATTATATCCGAAACATCGAGGGCATAAGTTGGGCTACCAAAGACCATAGCTGAAAATAATGCTAAACCTAGCACCAGAGCCTTAATCTTTTTCATTTAAATCCCTCCAAATATTTACAAAATTATCATATTCTCTCTATCATTGTTTAGTTCCCTTCTCAGATGGATCCTTGGGCGTCTCAGTGCTCCCATTTTCCTCCTGTGGCACAGGAACCTCTGATGGTCGAATTATGCTCTGCAACACCTCCGGTACCGGATAGGCCCTAACGCGAGCAACATCCGCTGTCTCCAGATAGAACGGCGTGCCGGCCGGAACATCCTTAACATCGCCCTTGACTAACATGCCTCCAGCAAAACCCAAAGGCCCAAGCAAAATTGCTCCAAAAAAGCTGGCTCCAGCTGCTGCTACTACCGAATCATCTGATTTGCTAGCCTTCTCTGCCTCAGGGCCTAATATGACAGGAACCTTATTTATTACATCCAGTGGAACAATATGATCGAAGGCTATTTTAATTTCCGAAGGCCTTCCGAAGCTTCTGGGAGGCTTAATGCTTTCCACGTGACCCAACACTCGGCTTCCGGATGGGGCGACCAAGGAGTTATCCACCGCAAGGTCACCCTGCATGGTAAGCTCAACTACATCCCCAACCTTGACCTCTTGAAGGGATAACGTGTGTTTTAATGCTACTTTAAAAACCTTCTGCTTTGGAACTTCAATCTCTTTCCATGAGATACCTTCAGGCAATATCATCCCAACAATGCGCTCAAGCCTCATGGCAAAAGGACCATCAGCCTTAGAGTCACCTTCCAGCAACTTCTCTAAAGCCTCAAGACGATCCTTTAAATTGCCTTCCCCAACCTGTTGGGTCACGACCCACTCTGCAACGCCCAATTTAAAGATAAAGGACGGCTGTTCTGGCAGGCCGTTTTCCAGGAAGTTTAGAAAAGCTTGTTGCCTTTCTGCTAAGCTTCCCGGCAACTCTCTTCCAAAATAAACTTTTTCTATTTCAGCCAAACGAGACATTAATCCACCGCTTTTAGGCTGACCGTAAGTCAGTGTCTCTATGTGAGATAGAATTTCGAAAGGAGGTTGATCCACAGTTTCCTCTGCGCTCGATATACTGCCCATTGAAGCAACTAACGCTACTATAAAAGCAACCGCAAGTATCCTCCCTTTCATGGCAGCTTCTCCTTTCTGTCCCTATTTACCCTTGGCAATTTTTCACAGCTGCTTCAATGAAGGATGCGAAGAGCGGATGAGGTCTTGTTGGGCGAGACTTGAATTCGGGATGAAACTGTACACCAACAAACCAAGGGTGATCCTTTAGCTCGACTATTTCAACCAGATTTCTGCCAGGACATACGCCTGATACTATCAGACCCTCCTTTTCCAATCGGTTCCTATAGTCATTGTTAAACTCCCATCTATGGCGATGTCTTTCGTAAACTATAGAAGACCTGTAAGCCCTATAGGCCAGTGTGTCTTTCTTTATTTCACAAGGATATGCACCCAATCTCATGCTTCCTCCAACGCTTTCAATTCCTTTTTGCTCCTCGAGCAAGTGGATTACGGGATTTGGAGTTCCAGGATCAAATTCGGAGCTATGAGCTGATACTATAGAGCACACATTCCTAGCAAACTCTATGACAGCAACTTGCATTCCCAGGCACAAACCAAGGTAAGGAATTGAATTTTCGCGGGCATATCGTGCTGCAGCTATCTTGCCTTCAATTCCTCTTCTGCCAAATCCCCCAGGGACCAATATTGCATTTACCCCCTTGAGTACATCCACGCCGATGCGTTCCACCTCTTCGGCCTCAACGTAACGTATGTAAACTTTCGCATCATTGACAACCGCTGCATGGCATATGGCCTCTTTCACCGAAAGATACGCATCTTTATGACCAACGTATTTGCCCACCAATGCAATTTCGATTTTTCTCGATGGCAATTTACTTCTTTGTAGATAAGTCGTCCACTCCTGCAAGTCCGGCTCGTTGGTCTTCTCTAAATTTAGCATCTCCATTACCATTGAATCGAAATCTTGATTATGCAAGAGCAATGGTATCTCATAAATATTATCAGCATCTATGGCCTCAACCACTGCCTTTTTCTTGACGTTACAAAACAATGCAATTTTATCTTTTAATTCATCGCCAAGTGGACGACTTGTTCTGCACACCACTATATCGGGCTGTATGCCTATGCGCCTAAGTTCATTAACGCTGTGTTGGGTAGGTTTGGTCTTCAGCTCTCCAGCTGTGGGAATAAAGGGAACCAGAGTAACGTGACAGTAGACTACGTTTTCCCTACCTACTCTATAGCCAATCTGTCTTATGGCCTCCAAAAAAGGTTGTCCTTCTATGTCTCCAACCGTTCCCCCGATCTCCACCAATACGACGTCATAGCCTTCTCCGGCCTTTAGGATTCGCTCTTGTATTTCGTTGGTAATGTGGGGAATAACCTGAACAGTGGCACCCAAGTATTTGCCTTCTCTTTCCTTTTTGATGACTGAAGAATAGACCTGACCTGTTGTGACATTATTTTTAGCTGTAAGGGATTCGTCTATGAAACGTTCATAATGCCCGAGGTCCAGATCCGTCTCCGCACCGTCGTCGGTCACAAAAACCTCGCCATGCTGGTATGGATTCATCGTGCCTGCATCAACATTGATGTAAGGATCCATCTTAATGGCCGTCACTCGATAACCTCTTCGTTTTAGCAATAACCCCAAAGAAGCAGCCGTTATTCCCTTTCCAAGGGATGAGACCACCCCTCCAGTTACAAAGATAAACTTATTCATCTATGGTCTACCTCCGTCGTTATCATATTTGCATTCATCTAAAAAGGCCGAGGAGGCTCATCTCTCGGCCAAGAATATCAAACAGACATCGAAATAACATGGTCAAAATTGCTTATTTTACATTTTCTAGTCCAAACCAAATATTTGCAAGGAACATTTTTTAAGTTTTTCCAACATATCATCGCCATTGGCCTCAATGTAAAGGCGCACGACATCCTCTGTTCCAGATGGGCGAAGTAAAACCCATCCTTTATCGCAAACTATCTTCAAACCATCGTCTCTCCTCAATGATAAGACATTTTCACCACAAAAGGTATCATCGTTCCATTTGTCCATCACAGATATCAACTGCTCTTTCCGTTCATGGGTAATTTTGAAATCCATCCTGATAGACACATACCTTGCTCCGAGTTTTTTGTATATATCATCAAGCAAAACTCTTAAAGGGTGCCCGCTATCACAAACAGCTTTCAGGACCAAAAGACATATCATTATTCCATCTTTTTCGGGTATATGGCCAGCTATAGAGGCACCCCCGGATTCCTCACCGGCGAGCAAAACATTTTCCCTCAAGAGCAGTTGTCCTAAATATTTAAAGCCCACAGGAGTCTCCCACGATGGTTGTCCTGCAATCCTTGCGATCTCATCCAACATATGAGTCGTGGCGACAGTCCTTGCTACACCGCCCTTCCTGCCTGATTCCAAAAGATAATTATAGAGAATAGCTAAAATATAATTAGCCGAATAAAACTCACCGTTCTCATCGACAATGCCAAAGCGATCGGCATCGCCATCAGTAGAAAGTCCAAGCGTTTTTAACTTTCTGGCCTCAGATGCAAGGTTTCCTAGAGTTTCCCTTTTGGGTTCCGGACTTAACCCGGCAAAATCAGGTCTTAACTCCTCGTTTATGGACACTACCTCGAAGCCGCATTCCCTCAAAATTCTTGGTAAATATCTCCCACCAACGCCATGCAAGGTATCCGTCACGACCACTTGACCATTTCCGCTTATTTGGACTAATGATTTCACATGAGCAATGTAATCCTCTGTCGGGTCAAATGTCCTTGCATCCCCTTCTGCTACCTTTATCTTTGCGGGAGCATCGGGAATATATGATTCAATTACCGACGTTATGTCTGGAGTCGCCGGACCGGCATAAAAGGGTATGAATTTAAGACCCTGATACTCCGGTGGATTATGGCTTGCGGTGAACATTACAGCGCCCTTGGCATTGAGATGTTTAACCGCAAAAGCACATACAGGAGTTGCAGTTGGCCCTTCCAGCACAATCGGCTCCAACCCCATGCCACTCAAAACTTGGCTTGAAACTTTTACAAACCTTTCTCCTAAAAACCTGCCATCACGGGCCACTAAAACGACAGCTCCCGGCCCAAATCTTTCAAGGACATGTTCTCCTATGGCCCAACTAACCTTTTTGACGTTCTCCATGGTGAAATCATCGGCTATTATGCCACGCCATCCGTCCGTTCCAAACTTGATCATATACATCACCTCAGATACTTCAACGGATTAACAGGCGTGTTGTTCACTCTGATCTCAAAGTGCAGATGGGATCCTGTAGCTCTACCCGTGGCACCTACAGCCGCAATGACTTGGCCTGAGCTAACTCTTTGCCCTTGTCGAACTAGTATCTTGCTGCAATGACCATAGAGTGTCCTATGGCCTCTTCCATGATCGATGACAACTGTCCGTCCATAACCGCCCATCCACCCCGCATAAACCACAACGCCAGAGGCAGCTGCTGCTATCCGGGTACCTCTCGAAGCACCAATATCTAATCCCGTATGTAAATCCTTTCGCCCGGAAAATGGGTCCTTCCTATATCCAAAGCGGCTGTTAATTCTGCCTCTCAGCGGCCATCTAAAGCCCTTAGTACTGCTACGATCACTAGCTTTAACGACGGCACCAGAGCCGGTCGACGAAGAGGTGACGATTTCCTTTGCGCCGGGCAGGAATATTTCACTGCCAGCTATTAATACCGTATCGCTGCCTATACCATTAGCAGCAGCTATGGCATCAACGTAAATACCATATTTATCTGCTATTTTACTAAGCGTATCACCCTTTGCCACCTTATAAAATATACCGTCCTGATTGGGCACTCTAAGCTTTGTGCCGGGCTTTAATACGTCTGGATTTTTCAAGTCGTTACAGCCAAACAGCGTGTTGATGTCGAGGTTAACTTTATTCGCGATGGACCAAAGGCTGTCTCCTTCTTGGACGATATAAGTAGATGTCTCTATTTTGGGCGCCTTTTTGGCCTCTTCCTCGGCCTTAGCGCGTCTCCTTAAAAGCTCCTGCAGGACCACATCAACTTTCTCCTTCGATGTGGGGATTAAAAGCAAGTCACCGACGTTTAGTTTATGAATATTGCTTATCTGATTTGCCTTAGCAATATCGTTCATAGAAATACCGTATTCGGCATATCTTTTGGCAATGGTTGCTAATGTCTCGCCTTGTTGGACTTCGTGGACACGATAATCTGGAGTTACCTCCTGAAACTCCAAATCACCTCCTGCACCTTCACCTGCCTCAGCATTTGACTCATCGCCATCCAGATATTCCTGCTTTAGTTTACTTAATTCATTCTCGACGTCTGCTGCATCATCTTTGGACTTTTTTTCACTGCCCAACGTAACTTCCTTAAAGGCAATAGCCCCGGAACCATCAGGAAGAGGACCTATGGCATCGTAATCTCCCTTTTCAGGCATGAGCAAATCTGTTACATCAACGATCAGATAACCAGGCAGGCTGTACTCTTTTCCTTCAAGTAAATCGTCCCACGCTTCAACTTTCGATCTTTGAAGGGCAGCCACAGTGATGAAGACAGTGGCTGATAACATTAACCCAATGAAAATGAAGAAATCAAATCTCTTTCTAAAGGAGTTGTTACTCATATTTTCGCTCTTTGGCATCTCTTCCCCCCCTAAAGCTAGGCTAGGATACGGTGCTACAAACAAGAATAAAGTTAACCGAAAATCGCGAAGAATGCAACCTTTAATTTATACTTTAATCGTCATCAAAAACTCCTTATTGGATGACGTCTGCCGCAATTTTTCCAATATGAGATTCAATACATCCGCCTCATCAAGGTTCGCTATCCTACGCCGCAGCGTCCATATCTTTGTAAGTTCCTCCTCGCTTAAAAGAAGTTCCTCCCTTCGAGTGCCAGACTTGAGAATATCCATCGCCGGGAAGATCCTCTGTTCGGCTAATTTCCGCGACAGATGTATTTCCATGTTGCCGGTACCCTTAAATTCCTCATAAATCACGTCATCCATTCTGCTCCCGGTCTCAACCAGGGCCGTACCCACTATGGTAAGACTTCCACCCTCTTCAATGTTTCTGGCAGCACCAAAAAACCTTTTCGGGAAATGCAAGGCTACCGGATCCATACCTCCAGACAGGGTTCTGCCGGATGGCGGCACGATTAAATTAGACGCCCTGGCTAAGCGGGTAATAGAATCTAATAACAACACGACATCCCTATGCACCTCTACAAGGCGCTTTGCCTTCTCAATGGCCAGATTTGCCACTCTTATATGTTCCTCTGCGGGCCGATCAAAGGTTGAGGCTATTATCTCTCCATCAACGGAACGCTGCATATCCGTAACCTCTTCGGGCCTTTCATCAATTAGAAGAACCATAAGAATGACCTCCGGATTGTTGATCGTGATGGCATTGGCTATATCTTTAAGGAGAGTAGTCTTACCAGCCTTTGGAGGAGAAACTATTAAAGCCCTCTGACCCTTTCCCATGGGCGCAAAAAGATCGATAAGACGCGTGGAAAGGATGTCTGGACGAGTCTCGAGCTTTAATCTCTCGTTTGGAAATATGGGCGTGAGGCGCTCAAAGTGCGGTCGCTGTCTTGCCATCTCAGGATCGGAGAAGTTTACCATCTCAACCCTTAACAATGCATCGTAATGCTCCTGATCTTTCGGAGGCCTGACCAAACCCCATACCACATCGCCGTTTCGCAGATCAAAGCGCCTGATTTGAGATGCAGAAACATAAATATCATGGTCACTGGGCAGCAACCCGGCAGGCCTCAAAAATCCATATCCCTCAGGCAAGATCTCCAATGTACCACCGCTAAAGCGCAACCCCAGCTTATCAGCTTGTCTTGCCAGAATGGCGACAACCAAGTCATCCTTTCGCCTAAGGGTCGTAACGGAGGGGACGGAAATCTCCTTAGCGATCTGCCTCAAATCTTGAATTGTCGCTTTCATCAACTCCCTGAAAGTATATCTGGGGCGGGGAACTGGAGTAACCACCTCTTGATCTTCCTCAGTGGCTAATTTCTTCGTTTCATCTGTTGTCTGATTTTCTATAGTATTAGTACCCATGATGCTTAATATATACCTCCCAATCATCTAAGAACTTCTTTATCCCTATATCCGTTAAAGGATGGTTAAACATTTGCTCTAAAACCTTAAAAGGAAGAGTGATTATGTGAGCTCCTGCAAGGGCTGCCTCAAAAACATGGCGAGGATGCCTGATGCTTGCTGCAATAATTTTGGTATCGAACTCATGGATGGAGAAAAGCTTCGCCATGTCCCTGACAACTCCTATGCCGTCCTCGCCTATGTCATCCAGACGACCAACAAAAGGGCTAACATAGCTAGCTCCTGCCAATGCTGCCAACAAGGCCTGCTGCGGAGAAAAAACAAGAGTAACGTTAACTGGAATGCCTTCTGAGACAAGCTTTTTTGTAGCTGACATACCATCTTTAGTCATCGGAATCTTTATTACTATATTTTTATCCAAGGAGCTAAGCAATCTGGCTTCCTCGACCATTTCATCGACATTCGTTGATATCACTTCGGCACTTACGGGACCTTGCACAATTTCTGCTATCTTTTTGACATGATCATGAAATGAGTCCGCATTTTCCTTTGCTACCAAGGATGGGTTCGTCGTGACGCCAGACACTACTCCCCATTCCAAACCTTTTTTTATCTCGGAAATATTGGCTGTATCAAGAAAAAACTTCACGAATTATACCTCCCCTACCGTAAAAGAAATATTGGCCAACTGTTCTCCCATGCAAATGATCGAAAACCGGTACAATCCTTTTTTGAGCGGCGCTCCATCATCACGCAAAAGATAAAAGACCTTTTTGCCTTCCCCGCTTAAATCTACTGTCTCGTTATGTATCAATGTACCCTCGTGAAACCACTCAACATAAGTTTCAAAATAGCTTCTCCCCTGAAACGCAAAAACAACACACACTTGTGTTATGCCATAGGGAAACTTTAGAGAATCTGAAGCTCTCCCGACAGGAGTCAGGTTGCTGTCTAAATCTTCACACACAACAATATCGGTAATTTTGGTTGCACTGCAAACCATTGTGCTACGCACTGTAGCAACGAAGGAAGGAACCAAAACAAAAGCGACTATAAATATGATCGTCAAAGGTCTTCTAGCCGCACTACTCATAAATAAATATCACACCTTCCTTGTTCTGGCAAGCATATATCCATGTTTTTGTATGAAATCACAAAAGATGGTACTTGAGTTTTAAACAATGTAATAATGTAGCAAGCCACCAATGCAAGTACAAAAACTAATATAACTACAGATTTTTTAGCGGAATAGTGTGACTTTAATAATACTACGATAAAAGCAATTTTGCAGCTATTTCCCGCTGGCTATCTCATGAATTGACAAAACGCATTTATTTGAAGGTTTCCGTCGCTTTATTGCAGCAATTTTTAAGAGGAATCAACTTCCCATCGGCAAGCTCGTACCAATTGGGAGTTACGCGTTCAAGAAAACCCGTGTCATGGGAAGCGATGATCATGGCCTTATTGAGGTTTTGGAGCAAGAGAACCAAATTGAGCCAGGCCTCTTCATCTAGACCACTTGACGGTTCGTCCAGCAAGAGAAGCTCGGGCTCCATGACAAGCACGGAAGCTAGGGCACCCAGGCGCTTCTGACCTCCAGATAGGGCATAAGGCGGTTTATGTGCAAGATGTGCGATGCCCAACATGCTTAAAACCTTATGTGCCTTATCAAAAGCGTCATCTCTACTGAACCCCATATTTAAAGGGCCAAACATGACATCGTCAAGCAAGGTGGGGCAAAATAACTGATCTTCCGGGTCTTGGAAGAGAAAACCAATTTTTTTGCGCAAATACCTTAGATCGTCCTTAGTCCGAATGACCTTTCCATCAAGGATGATTTCACCCTTAACCGGACGCAACAAGCCCATTATTATATAAAAAAGGGTCGTTTTCCCGGCACCGTTTTTCCCGACTATGCATACTTTTTCCCGTGGGAATATCTCAAATGAAAGATTTTTAAACACATCATGACCGTTAGGATAAGCGAAACAAAGATCCTTAACCTGCAATAAAGGGATCATACCATTAAACACCCCAAAAACAGAGCGTAAAGCGTTACCATCTTTAAGATGTCAGAAAAAGAATGTCGACAACGAGGCGCAAAGAACGGATAAGAGCCATTGAATCCCCTAAGGAGCATTGCATTATAGACGCGCTGAGATCTCATCGTGCCTTTGACCACTAATATGCCTACTAAATTGCCATAAGTACGCAACGCGGAGAATTTAATGGAAGGTTCAAAACCTCTCAACGTCATACTTTGATAAATTTTGATGGCTTCATCGGCCAGGACGTGTATATACCTATAAGTGAAGTGAAGTAACACTATCAATTTGCGAGGAAAGTGAAGTTGATCCAAAGCTTCCAAAATTTCAGGCATGGATGTGGTTTGCAGAAGGGAAATGAAAGCCAATATCGCAGCATGAACGCGAACCGTAATAATTGCTGCCGTTCTCACTCCATCTTCGCAAAAGAAAGGAAGCGTGAGCCATAGAGTCAGCACAAAGCCATCTATAAGGGCTAAGCGCTTCAGCAAAGCGATCATGGGCACTCTTGAGATTAAAGCTAAAACTATCGCGTACGCGAGTAAAAACAATTGTATAGAAAACGAATTTACCAAGGCAACGCAAATGGACACAAGCACAGCTAAGATTACTTTTAAAACTGCTGGGGAGCGGCTCATGAAGCTGTCAGGAATATCATCGTAATAACTGATTCCCCGAACATCAATCATTCTTTCCAGCCCTCCTCTCTTTGATCCAAAGGATGATCCCGACAAGGCCGAAGATATATCCAATTCCTCCAATAATTTCGCTGAACCTCGGCTTTGATAACCCCCTATGCATCTGCATTAATTCACCACGAAGCGGCTCTATTTCGCTATGAACGATCTCTCGTATTGTTGCGATCAGTTTATCTTCTTCATCAGGGACGTTCTGTTGAACAGGCCGCAAGGCATCACCGTTTATAAGAGCTTGTCCTACGTGCCCCATGCCGGCATTCACAATCACTGAGATGCTTTTACCTTCTAAACTACCTACCCTCACGGAAAATGCGCCCGATTCATCAGTATTACCCTGGCCGATTACATGGCCATCCATGTCTTTTACCAACACTTCACAGTTTTTTACCGTGGATCCATCATTGAAATAAGCTTCACCAACCACGGTGCTATCTTCCATATAGGCAAACACGTTTAATTTATGTGCATCAGCTATATGAGGTTGAGCTAAAGCAAAAGACATTAAAGCAATCATGATAAATAATGCTTTTAACCCACTTTTCATCTCTTACAAACCCCCAACGACGAAGGCATAATCTTGTATAGGTAGGCAATCACAAAGCCGCCTACTATAGACTCAATCACTACTACGGGCAAATGTGCAATTAGTACAAGCTTTGCCGTTACGATAAAGACATCCCCACTGAAGACAAGGGCCATGGCAGTAAAAATGCCAGCCATAATAACGCCTGTACCACCAGAAATCGCACCGCCTATCCAAGGTTGAATTCCCCTTTTAATAATATACCTGCCCAGATAACCCCCTATAACACCGGAGAAAGCCATGGTGCATATATTAACGCCTAGGACCGTTATTCCGCCGAACTGGAACAAGAGGACTTGCAACAATAAGGCCACAAAATAGGCAGGAAACAATTGCATCCCAAGGATAATCCCACCTACACCGTTAAGTATCAGGTGGACGCTGACTGGGCCTACATTGATATGGATCAACGATGCTACAAACAGCGCAGCAGAGACGATGCCAACGCGAGGAATATCATTCATCTCAATTTTCTTGAGGCCAACCGCAACGCCAACGGCAGCACCGACAGCTCCAACAACTAAAGGATAACCAGAAAGAACTCCTTCCGAAATATGCATCTACTTTCCCTTCTCGGTCTTTACCCAAAAAACTGCTCCGATCTCCGTCGCTACATCCCTTTTCCCATCAGGAGACTTTCGCCTTTCCGGGGCTTCCGTTAAAGCAGCAAACCCCCACCAACCTTCCCAAGGCATAGCATAAGTAAAGATTCCCCGTTCATCCGTACGTACTACCTGAGTTACGTAGGCATTCGATGGAGCTTTTATCTTTAGATTTTCGTTATAGTACTCAACTTCCACATCTGCATTTTTCAATGGTTTGCCGTCAAATAGAACCTTACCCTGAAACAAATTGCCTGCCCACAGGCCATATGGTCTGGTAAGAGGTACTATTTCCATCCTAAGGCCAAGCGGTTGATGCCAAGCATCTTCCAGACCATATGCATTCACGACAGTCTTAGCGTAATGAATTATATATTTATCTTCGGCAGGTTCCCAATAGGGAGCGGGTTCTACGAAAAATACGTGATCTCCGGGCCGTTTTACCTTATAAGTTGCTTGCCAGAAATTTAACCCCTTACCGGAGGCCTTTTTTCTCAAGGTATCGAGGAGGTTTATTTTTTCAGAGCGTATCACGACACCGAATTGACGAGGTCTTTCCATATTCATCAATTGTTGCTCGAAGGGATGGGCAAAGCATAACTTTAATTCTACGTTAGAATTATCGCCCTGAGACACAAGATTTTTACTAGGCAATACGACCTGAAAATGTGCCCACAGAGGTGAAGCTAAAAGGGAAATATAAAAGGCCAACGCCATTATAAAACATATGACTCTGCTCGATATATGCTTCATCATGCTTCCTCCAATCGATGTTACGATTTGTTTATTTAGTATTACGCATTGCATCGGATATGTCAAGAAATTTTGAATGACAGATAAAAAATTATTAAGGTTATAATGATAGCAACACAAGATTATCGTTACATACGAAGGGAGATGAAAAGCTGGTACCTCATATGCCAGCGGATATCATGAAAAAAATAGTATGCCTTCTAGGAAGTCCAAGGGTTAATGGAAATAGCGAGAGATTGGCCAAGGCATTTGTCATAGGGGCCGAATCGCAGGGCGCCAAGGTAAGGTTCTTCAGATTGCAAAATATGAACATCAAAGGATGCATTGATTGCAGACGGTGTTGGGAGAATGGCAAACATTGTGTTATCAATGACGACATGGCTCAAATATATGAAGCTATCGACGAATGTAACGTGATAGTATTCGTCACGCCTGTGTATTGGTACAGTTGGAGCGCTCAAATTAAGGTGGTTTGGGACAGGATGTTGCCCTACATCTCCGAAAAGGCAAAATTTACCCTCAAAGATAAAGAGTGCATACTACTGGCCACAGCCGGAGACGTATATGAAAGTGCCTTTAACGGGGTCCTGGAATCCTTCGACAGATCAATCTCCCTTTTGGGCCTTAAGGAAAGGGGCAAGATATGCGCATATAATGTCTATGATATTGGAGATATTGAACAGGGCGATTGGCTTGACCGTGCAAAAGAATTAGGGATAAATATAAATAAGTGACATTTATTGCTATTGCGCGCATGGAAATTTAAGCGCGCAATAATTGTTACAGGCCAAGCAACTGTGGTTTTTTCTTTCAGAAAATTTACAGTTAGCTTGCCGTCGCTTAATTTTTAAAGGATAATCCATGGCAGTAAATCAAGACATGGCAAACCATATGAGGGGGGATCAGTTTGTTCACCTTAAAAGAATTTCTCAGATCGGAAGTGGTACCTGCATTAGGGTGTACAGAGCCCGGAGCTGTGGCTTTAGCCGTGGCCCGGGCCAGAGAAGAGATAAGTTCTGGCGAGCTTAAAAAAATAGACGTTACAACCAGCATAAATATTTATAAAAACGGTTATTCCGTAGGAATTCCCGGTACTAATGGTTTGAGGGGAAATATACTGGCAGCAGCCCTGGGGGCCGTCTGTGGAAACAGCAAATATAGCCTTCAAGCACTTAAATTTTGCGACGATGAATGCCTGAATAAGGCCTTACGCCTTATAGATGAGGGTCGCGTAGAACTACATCCGGATTTTCAAAAAAAGGGCGTATATGTCCAGGCAACGGTAACTACAGATGAGCACGAATGTAGATGTATAATTGAAGGTACACACAGCAATATTACAAAGATCATGCTCGATGGAAGGCTCATACTAAATAAAAAGAAAAGATCCAGATTGCATCATAACCTCAAAGATACAAACATAATCGACCAATTAAATACAATGACATTCAATGATGTAACTAATCTGCTAGATAATATTGATAGTGAAGATATAGATTACATTTTTGAAGGAATAAAAATGAATATGGATATATCTCTAGCAGGTTTAGACCCCAACCAAAACCTTGGTTTAGGTGTTGGAAGAACGATATTGAAGCTTGTAAATGACAACGATATCTCCAGCCTTCCCTACAAAATAAAAGCTCATGCTGCAGCGGCTGCAGATGCTAGAATGTCGGGATCCCCCTTACCTGTGATGAGCAGTGCAGGTAGCGGAAATCATGGCATAACGGCTATATTGCCCGTCTATTTGACCGCAGAACACTATGGTAAAACAAAAGAAGAAACTGCAACAGCCGTGGCACTAAGTCACCTAACCACAAGCTTCCTAAAAAGCAGGATAGGGCGATTAAGCCCAATCTGTGGGTGCACTGTAGCAGCTGGAGCTGGAGCAGCTGCTGGAATTACATATCTTTTATCAAAAGATATGGCTAAAGTTGAAGAGGCGATAAAAATTCACCTCAGCAACCTCGTTGGCATGATATGCGATGGCGCCAAAGGCACCTGTGCCCTTAAGGTCGGCACCGGTGCATATGAAGCCTTCATGGCTGCAACGATGGCAATAGAAGGAACCAAGCTCGAAGCACCACAAGGCATCTTGGGCAATACATTAGAAGAGACGGTAGAAAACATTGCAGTGCTCAATAATAAAGGATTTGATAAAGTTGATGCCATGATTGTAAAACTAATATCCGGGTTATTTTGCTAAAATCAAGTATACTACCGTGAGTTCATGCGAAACTCACGGTAGTATACTTCTTGCCTATCTAAGCAACTTGCTACCAGTTTTACCGCCCTTTGTGATTTTGTCAAGTTCGCTCAAAACTGCCGGGGAGGCAACATCGAGACGTGGTTTTTTCACTTCCTGAGACGCGAGTTCACGAAGCTTTTGCTCATATTCTTCCATGCTTTTTCTTATGGTCGCGGCATCGCCTTTCAGCCATACAAGTATATTGTCAGCTATCGCCTTAATTTCATCCTCTGTCAGCTCGTTTTGAGCAATTCCAACGGCCTTCATTAACCTTCCCTGCTCCCTTACGGCATCAATTATGTCATCGTCGGTTATGATCCCCTTTTTGTAAAGAGCCCGACCTAATACATCGAATTTCGTCTTCATGCTCTCCTCAGACATGGCTACGCTATCTATCCGTGCCATCATCAAAGAGAGCATATCCTCCAAGGTCATCTGCATTGTCCTGGGTTGCATTATGTATTACCCCCTTATGGCAAAAATTTACCCCAATTACCAAATCATTTGCACTCCTCAAAGCACGTGTATTTTAACAGAAAAACACTTAGGTTGAAACAAAAAATGTAAAAGGGACCCAATGGGTCCCTTTCTTGAGGAGGAGATAGGGTTTGGATACGGATTCTCGGGTTTACACCTTTCTGACCGCACCCAGCACGAACGAGTCTAAACACCTACCGGTATTTTGTCAAGTTGAAAAGATATATTCTATATTTTCTCATTATTTTCACATATTTCAACTTCTTCTTACGAAATCAGTTTACTGTATTGCAATGACTTCCATTTCCAGCATGGCCTCTTTCCTGGGCAGGCAGCTTACCTCCACCAGAGATCTTGCCGGCTTATGGTCCCCGAAAAACTCAGAATATACTTTATTAATAGCCTGAAAATTAGCCATATCCGTCACAAAAACGGTAGTCTTTACTACTTTTGACACGCTTGAATCCGCTGCCTCTAATATGGCAGCGATGTTTCTCAAAACCGCAAGGGTTTGATCCTCCACCGACCCATCCACTATCTGTCCAGTCGCCGGATCAAAGGGCAATTGGCCCGACACAAATACAAATCCGTTTGCCTTAACTGCCTGAGAATAGGGACCTATGGCCTTAGGAGCCCTTTCACTCGTTACATATTGCATGAATATCGCCTCCTGTGCATTTTGTTTATAAGACTAAGGTATATTATCGCACCTGAGGCTCCATTTAAAAAGAAATGCTGCCCCAAAGAGATCTACTTTTTTAGCTTTACAACTAAACGATAACTAATTACCATATAATTAGCTACCCTACCGGAGGTGATCAAAAAATGGGAAAGGTCGTGGCAGAAATTACTGTGGTACCAATTGGTACAAACGGTCCCAGCATAAGTTCCTATGTAGCAGAAGTAGAGAAAACACTGAGGAGTTTCAATCTCAAAATACAATTAACCCCAATGAGCACCATCCTTGAAGGCGAATTTGACGAAGTTCTTAAAGCAGCCAAGGCAGCCCATAACTGCCTTTTTGAAAGAGGGGCTTTAAGGGTATCGACTACGCTTCGCATCGATGAAAGGCGAGATAAAAATCTGACCATGGAAGGCAAGGTTAAAGCTGTTGAAGATAAGCTAAATGTCTAGATAATTTTACATAACAAATCCCGCTATTCTATGGCGGGATTTGTTATGTCTTATCCTTTTCGCTTTGGCTTAGAACGAACATTGCTTACAACGGTCACTTCAACATCTGGAGCGTGTTTATCAAGCAACTCCCTAAGCAATCTTTCATCCTCTCGCTTGAATAAAATTTTCCATCCGGTAATTCCCTTCTCAAAGAAGGCCATCATCGAATCGCCCTTATACACAATAGTTACACCCTTGACATCTTCCCAGGGAAGAACTTCTACCGAGGTGCCAAGAACACCTCTAACCTCTCTTACCAGGCCATTGGAAGAAACATATATTTTCTTCTTATAAACGATCCCATAGAAAGCCACAACAGCTACTATGATCTTGTAAATCTCAAACGCAGAAAAGGCCGAATAAATGCAATATACCCCAAATAGGAACAACACCACTTTCATTTTAAGCGAAGCCGAATAACTTGATTGCGATTCGATGATGGCCTCCATTAAAGATCTCTCCCCACACTACACCTTAGACATTTATTACGTCTTCATCCGTCTCCTTGCGCCAGAATATGAATTTTCCCATAGCCGTCAGAACAATAGCAACAATAGGATTAAGATAATTCAAAAAAGCATAAGGGAGATATTGCAATGTGGAAACACCCAATACCCCTGTGTGATAAGCTCCGCACGTGTTCCATGGAACCAATACGGACGTGAGCGTGCCGCTGTCCTCCAGCGTCCTGGATAACATCCTTGGATGCAAGCCCTTTTTGTCGAAGGCAGATTTAAACATCCTACCTGGAAGGACAATCGCTACATATTGATCTGCCAAAAGTATATTCGTAAAGATACAAGCAAATATCACAGAGGTGATTAGGCCAGTGACGCTTTCCACGTGGCGCAAAAGCGAATCCAGCAAAACTTCCAAGAACCCGCAGCGCTCCATGACTCCGCCGAAGGAAAGGGCGCAAAATATCAACGATACCGTCCACATCATGGAATCCAGTCCGCCGCGTTGCAGTAATTCACTTAACATCTGAGCGACTTCCTTTGCAAGCTCGGGAGCAACATCCGCGATGCCCTTTGATGCAAGCAAAGCAGATACGGCATCTAAGCTTTCAGCTCCGGCAATCTCGGCGCTCAAAACAGGAGTGTAGCCGTAATGGATGGCAGTGACCATGGTGGCCAATCCGCTTCCCTGAAAGAGTATCATTATGCTTCCCAATACGACGCCTGCAAATAGACTGGGGATTGCAGGAAATCTCAAAGCAGCAAGAAGTATTACTACGATGGGTGGGATAAGCCCTAAAGGCGAGATATGAAACTCTGTGGCCAGTAGCTTTTGAAAGGCCTGTATCCTTGATACATCCAAAGTGCCACCCGCAAACTTAAAACCTATAACCAATGTTATTATAATTACAATGGCGTACGTTATCATTGTTGTGGATATCATGGCCCTGATATGGCTGAAAAGAGTAGTGCCTGCCACGGCAGGTGCCAGGTTTGTCGTATCCGACAAGGGGGACATCTTATCTCCAAAGTAAGCTCCGGATATTACCACGCCTGCGGCCAGCGGTGCAGGAACGCCTAGACCGGCGGCTATTCCCATCAAGGCCAGCCCCACAGTGCCTGATGTACCCCAAGACGTGCCCGTTGCCAGGGAAACTATTGAGCATATCAAAAGCGTGGCAAGCAGGAATATGGCAGGCGACAATAAGCTTAAGCCGTAATAAATCAGGGTCGGCACAACTCCTCCCTGTATCCAGGAACCTATGATCATGCCGACTATCATCAGGATCAAAACCGCTTGAAGCCCGGCAAGGATGCCGCGAAAAATCCCATCTTCCATATCTTTCCACTGAAAATGAAGCAGGTAACGGCCCATCAAACAAACAAAGGCTGTAGCAAATACCAGAGGAACATGCACATCGACCTCTAGAACCAAAACCCCTATCCCTATACACAAAGCTGCAGCTGCGATGGCGACGATAGCCTCAAACAACGTTGGCTTCCTGGAAGGAACTTCTGCTTCAGGCATCTCTTCCCCCCTCCTCTTATAGGAAGATAAGTTTCTAATATAGCATTGTTTTGAAATCTAGAAATACTTTATAGCTGTAGCTTTTCCTAACCACCTCCTCACGTGTTCATCAAAAACAAACACATACATATTATACGTTAATCATACTACATCGTATAAACATATAAGTTTGTTTGTGGCTTATATAATTATTTTTCTTTACCATTGGATGTCGGTCGCTGATAGGGAAGGGGGACATACTGCACGGATGGGCGCCTTTGACTTGCCTGAGGATAGAGATGCATCAAGGCAGACACCTCATTGGGTATGCCACAAGTTACGTTTAGACCAAGCTGCTTCGCCTCTTCAAACATTATTGGGTAATCATGGGTCCATCTTCCATCTGTTAAAGTGGTTGCCAATTCGTTAGCCTTTTCCTCTGGAACATCGTTGCTTATCAAGAGATCGTAGACGAACTGTCGCGTCTGAGAGATGGCTTTTTTTGACATGTCAGCTAGTATGATAGTGTTATCATCGATTTCCGATATGGGTTTTTGTTCTAAGACTTTTAATATAGATACGGCAGCGAACTGGCCAATCTGCGGATCTACAGGGCCCAACACTGCGTTTTCATCCATAACTATCTCATCGGCAGCAAGGGCAATTAGCGTGCCACCAGACATAGCGTAGTGGGGAACGAATACAGTTACTTTCGCATCATGCTTTGATAAAGCACTGGCGATCTGTTCGGCAGCCAAAAGTATTCCTCCAGGTGTATGGACTATGAGGTCGATAGGCATATCCTTGGGCGTCAGCTTAATCGCCCGCAGCACTTCTTCGGAATCCTCGATGCTTATAAAGTTTCTCGCAAACATTCCCAAAAAACCTATGGATTCCTGTCTGTGTATGAGGGTGATCACGCGACTTTTGCGGTTTTGCTCTATCTTTTTTATCAAATTTTGCCTTAACCGCTCTATGTTCCACTGTCTCAGAGAGGGAAGGACCAACATGAAAAAGAACAATAACCAGAAAATATCAAATCCATACATAACAATCACACCACCTTAGCAATAAAATAATATCACACGTTTATCCGAGCTTCATTTATTATAATAGCAAAAGGCCACGGAAAAGTAACTATCCGTGGCCTGGGATTGTTTAATTGTACTTAGGCTTGCGCAACCCCTTGACCGCTTGCCTTAATTGGGCCTTCATCTTGAATGGGCGTAAACGCTATATCATCATCGGCAACATCTACTTTGATCACCTCACCGGGCTTTATCTTGCCCTCGAGCAATATATCGGCCAACTTATCCTCAATATATCGTTGTATCGTACGCCTTAATGGGCGTGCACCAAATTTAGGCTCGTATCCCTTTTTGAGCAAGAAATTCTTCGCTGCGTCAGTAACTTCAATTATCAAGCCCTTTTCTGCTAACCTTTTCGCCACATCCTTTATCATGAGGTCCACAATTTGCAACAGTTCCTTTTCGGCCAAAGGTTTAAAGACAACTATCTCGTCGATCCTGTTTATAAACTCCGGCCTAAACGTCCTTCTAACAGCTTCAAGGATGTTTTTCTTTGCAT
Source organism: Acetomicrobium flavidum (assembly GCF_900129645.1). NCBI lineage: Bacteria > Thermotogati > Synergistota > Synergistia > Synergistales > Acetomicrobiaceae > Acetomicrobium > Acetomicrobium flavidum. The sequence goes on along the minus strand of NZ_FSQZ01000001.1, from coordinate 1,625,383 downwards.
CTTCAAAGTCTAGACCGCTCTCAGAAGTGACGCTAAATCCTATGCTTGGTCCCTTCATCAGGTCCTGGGCACCAAGGTTACTGGTCATTATGATCACCGTATTCTTAAAATCTACCACGCGACCCTGTCCGTCGGTCAACCTCCCATCCTCTAGTATCTGCAAAAGTATGTTAAATACGTCAGGATGAGCCTTTTCTATCTCGTCGAAGAGCACTACAGCATATGGACGCCTTCTGACTGCTTCGGTCAGCTTACCTCCCTCTTCGTAACCGACGTAGCCAGGAGGTGCACCAATTAGTTTTGATACCTCGTGGCGCTCCATGAACTCGCTCATGTCGAGCCTAATCATGGAATTCTCATCGCCAAATAGGAATTCGGCCAACGCCTTGCTCAGCTCAGTCTTGCCAACACCCGTAGGCCCTAAGAAGAGGAAACTTCCGATGGGTCGCTTGGGATCCTTCAGACCGCTTCTGGCCCTCCTTATTGCCCTGGCAACGACTGAGACCGCCTCCTCCTGATCGATTATGCGTTTATGGATCTCCTCTTCCATACGCAGGAGCCTTTGGCTTTCTTCCTCAGTAAGCTGCATTACGGGAATGCCTGTCCATTCGGAAACAATCAAGGCTATATCCTCTTCATCGACAATCGGCTCTTCTTGCGAGTTCTTGGCTTGCCATGCCTTGCGCTTCTCCTCGAGCTCTTCGGAGAGCTTTCTTTCTTGATCTCTTAAAGCAGCAGCTTTTTCAAACTCCTGAGATGCCACGGCGGCTTCCTTTTCCTTTCTGACCGTCTCAAGCTTTTTTTCAAGCTCCTTTATGAAGTCAGGAGGATTCATGGCAGAAAGCCGCACCCTCGCCCCGGCTTCATCGATAAGATCTATGGCCTTATCGGGCAAAAATCTGTCGCTTATGTATCGGGCGGATAGCTTGGCAGCTGCTTCAAGGGCAGCATCGGTATATTTCACCCTATGGTGCGCTTCGTACTTATCCCGAAGGCCCTTTAGGATCTCAATGGTATCTTCTATTGTGGGCTCGCCAACGTAAACAGGCTGGAACCTGCGTTCCAGGGCGGCATCCTTTTCAATGTATTTTCTATATTCATCAAGCGTCGTTGCCCCAATCACCTGAAACTCTCCCTTAGCAAGGCTTGGCTTCAAGATATTAGCTGCATCGACAGCTCCTTCTGCTCCTCCAGCGCCAACCAAGGTATGAATTTCATCGATGAACACAATAACGTCCCTTGAATCGCGAACTTCCTTTATCAACTTCCTCATCCGCTCTTCAAATTCGCCCCTGTATTTGGTGCCCGCAACAAGGTTCCCGATATTAAGCTGCACAATGCGCTTGTTCTTCAGCAACTCGGGCACCTCACCAAGGGCAATCTTTTGAGCCAAGCCCTCTACTATTGCAGTTTTACCGACCCCAGGATCTCCAATGAGGCAGGGGTTATTTTTGGTCCTGCGTGACAAAATTTGAATGACGCGCTGTATTTCCTTTTCCCTTCCGATGACGGGATCAAGTTCGCCGCGACGCGCCATTTCAACCAAATCGATGCCCAGCTGATCAAGCGTAGGCGTCTTTGTGTGAGATTTCTTCTTGGATAACCCAGGAGATTGGCTCATTTGATCCACCTCCCCTCCAGAAAGGTAACGAATAACTTCCTGATATACTTTTTGCGTGTCAAGGCCCATGCTCATGAGCACTTGAGCAGCTATGCCTTCGCCTTCGGCTAACAGCCCAAGCAGTATATGTTCAGTGCCGACATAATTGACGCCCATGTTGCGGGCTTCCCTCATGGCTAAATCCAAGACACGCTTAGCCCTTGGGCTTAAGGGAAGATCTATTGGTTTATCCTTTGGCTGACCTTTGCCCACGAGTTGTTCCACTCTTTTTCTAACTTCATCTAAATCTATACCCAGTGACATCAACACATGAGCCGCCACTCCATCGCCTTCGGCTAACAGCCCAAGCAATATATGTTCCGTGCCGATCACATCGTGACCCAATCTCAAGGCTTCACGATGAGCTAATTGAATTACCCTCCTTGCTCGCTCCGTAAAAAATTGCCACATCCTCGTTCACCCCTTTTGCTCTATTTGCCTACGATAGTTTTAAGACGCTCCCGCAAAAATGTTGCCCTGAACACATCTCTTTCACTTGGAGACAATTGTTTACCCGCATACACCTGGACATGGTTTGGCTGTACGCCCAACACGAGATTATTCCATTCTTCGACCGAAATCTTAGGAGTTATTTCCATGTCGCTTCCCATTTTGACTAGGGAAATCAATTCCAAGGCTTCTTTGCTTGTTATCATCCTCGAGTAGCATAATATGCCAAAAGCCCTCCATATCCTGTCATCTAACGATATGCCTAATTTGTGCTTCATGACGGTCCTTGCACGTTCTTCCTCTGCAACTACCTGGCTCACCGCTGACGACACCTTATCTATTAGCTCCTCCTCACTGAGGCCCAGGGTTATCTGATTTGAGATTTGGTACAATGAACCCAAAACGTCACTTCCTTCGCCATAAGTCCCCCTAACAGTCAGACCAATACGATTGCATTCATTTATCAGTGTAGTAACTTGCTTTGACATTTCAAGGGCAGGAATGTGAACCATTACAGAAGCTCGCATTCCGGTTCCGACGTTCGTTGGACAAGCTGTAAGATAGCCAAAGTCGCGATCGAAGGCGTAATTCAGCTCTTCGAACACCTTTTCAACTTTATTTGCAATACGCCACACTTCACTTAGCTCCAGCCCAGCTAAGATCACCTGTATTCTAAGATGGTCCTCTTCGTTCACCATTACAGATATGACGCCCTTTGGATCTATGACAGCAATGCGTCCAGGGCCGCCGTTAGCAAAGGGTGGACTGATCAAATGCCTCTCTACTAAGATCCATCGTGAAAGAGGATCTAGCGAATCCATCTCTATGACGTCGCTATTTTTAAGAAGATCAGATTTGGATATAACCTGTTTCACCTTATCTGCAATGACAAGGAGTTTTTCTTCATCGCAACGATGGGTAAAGGGAAAATCCCTTAAGTTCCTCGCCAGCCTGATCCTGCTAGAAACCGCAATATTAGAGCTGCTGCCCTTGCCTTTTATCCATTCTATGGGATGCGTCAACAAATCACGCCTTGCCATTATTACCATCACCTTTCGACGTCAGTTCGCGTATACGATCACGGATCTTTGCAGCGCGCTCATACTCCTCCTTCTCAATTGCCTCCTTAAGCTCCATTTGAAGTCGCTCTAGTTCGTTTTCTGCTCCCCTGTCCACAGCAACGTCCATTTCCGGTTTATTCCCCCTATGGCGGTCAGCACCATGTATTTTACGAAGCAGAGGCCTGATAGATTCCCTAAAAGATTCGTAACATTTCGGACATCCAAATTTGCCGCTTTTTTGAAAGCTCGAATAATCCAAGCCACATTCTTGACATCTAATTTCAGTTTCAGTGGCTCTGCGCCTACCTGTCGAAGCGAAAGGCTCAAATAAAGGCCCTAACAAATTTTCCCAAGAGAGATCGAAGTTAAAATGGGGAAACAGGTCCAACTCCAAACTCATGGCTTGAGCACACTCTCTACAGAGATGGTATTCCTTTACCTCTCCGTCGATCATTTGCTTAATGTGCACCTCGGCCTCCCGTTCGTTGCAATGTTCACACAGCATAGCCATTCCCCCTATATAATAGCGAGGCTCTTCAGCAACCTTCTTACCAGTTCGGTGTTAAGCTCATCCCTTTTATATGCCGGAAGATCGAAAAGAGAAGTCAGCATTTCGTCCATAAACCTCAGCATAACTTCAAAAATCGTCCGTTCCCTTAGCGTAAGCAAGCCTCGCTCTTCTAAATTTTTCAACAATCGCCTGATATCCTGCGATGGCATTGCGTCATCTACTATCTCTTCTATGTGATTTAGCCTATCTTCCACATCGGAGAGGCAAACTCTGATGATGCGTATATATCCATGGCCTCCCCTTTGACTCTCGACGATAAATCCCCTCTCAGGAGTGAACCTACTTTGCAATACATAATTGATCTGACTTGGCACGCAACCGAAAACACTTGCCAGTTCCTTGCGTCGCAAGATAATCTCGTCAGTAGAGTTGGACTCGAGCAAACTACGAATGTATTTTTCTATCTTTTCGGTCAAGCTTCCCATACTGCAGCACCCCTTATCTTGCAACTCTGACTTTGACCAGAAGCATTATACGCATAAAGGTCAGAAAATGTCAAGGATTATGTTAGGAGTGCCAAACATTTTACATCGCCGAGTATGACCAAGCAGGAAGGACATGTCTTGAACTTCTGGGGGATAAATGCCCTGATTTTCCTTGAGGTATCTACAACAACAATATTTTAAGCCCTATGGCACAAATCACTAACCCGCTAAAAATACAGGCAAAGCGTCCGAAAAGAAGCCCTAAAGTATGGCCAAAATATACTCCTAGCAAGCACATGCCCATTGTAACGATCCCTATGATCGAAGACAAAAAAACTATAGATACGTTGGTTACAGCAACTCCCACTCCTACGGACAAAGCATCAATCGATGTCGCAATAGCAAGCGCCAGCAAGGCAACACCTTTGGTGAAATCCTTTGAGTCGCATTGTTGCGCTTTTCTTGAATCAATGGCCATCTTTAAGCCAACAAAGAAAAGAATAAAGGAGGCTATCCATTCATCGTATGGCGAAAATTTACGTAATGCATAGCAACCTAAAAAATAACCAAAAATAGGCATGGCAAACTGGAAAAAACCGAAGATGCTGCTCATCCTCAAGGCAACATAAAAACAACTATCCCTTCTGCAAGCACCTGCACTAACGCACACAGAAAAAGCATCCATGGACAACGACAGACCAATCAAAAATGCATAGACAATAGACACAATTTCTGCCCCCTAAAAAGTTCAATCCACTCGCATTATCGGCCTAGGCAACCCGTTCTCCTACTTTATGTTCAGTTCCCATAAGGAGCCTCTTTATATTTGCGCGGTGTCTTAAGATAGTAAGAACCGCCAAAAAAGTTGAGGCCACAATATAAGCTCTATTTGAACCAAGCAATATCAGCAAAAAGGGCACAGAAGAGAGAGAAACCATTGATCCCAACGAGACATAGCGGCTTAGCCTCATGACACAATACCATATAATTCCACCCAAAATCGAAGCTAAGGGGTGAAACATAAATACTACACCGAACGATGTAGCAACTCCCTTTCCTCCTTTAAATTTCAACCAAACGGGAAAGTTATGCCCCAACACCGCTATAACCCCAATAAAAGCCAGAAAATCAGGCGAAGTAACCCCCAAACATCTGGCAATTAATATGGCTAAAGCCCCTTTGCTTATGTCGAAGAAACCGACAATTACGGCCCATTTCCTTCCCATCACCCTACCTACGTTTGTTGCACCTATGTTGCCGGAGCCATATTTCCTGATATCTTCGCCTCTCATCAACTTAACGACCAAATAGCCCATTGGCATTGAGCCCAGGATGTAAGCCAGTAAAACCAAAAAAACTGACATCGGCCTCACTCCTTTGTCTTTCTCAACACTAAGGCGTCTGCCACTAGCACTCCTTTCCCTTCATCTAATACAAATATAGGATTAATATCCAACTCTTCAAGCTCGTTTTCAATGCACGCAAGTTTAGACACCAAGCTCACAACCTCTGCCAACGCCTTTACGTCCTTCCTTTTTTGCCCTCTTGCCCCCGCAAGCAACGGATAACCTTTTAGTTCCCCTATCATCTCATATGCCATATTTTCGTCAATTGGTGCTCGCCGCATGGAAACGTCTTTCAAGACTTCGACGTAAATGCCACCTAATCCAACGACAATAATGGGACCAAATATGGGATCTCTTTTAATGCCAATCATACACTCTAACCCATCACTTACCATTTCCTGGACCAAAACCCCTTCGATTTGCGCATCGGGACAATGCTTTCGGGCATTTTCCAATATTCTGCCATAGGCGTTTCGGATTTGCTCTTCGCCGTTCAAATTTAGAGCTACGGCTCCAGCTTCAGTCTTATGAAGAATCTGAGGAGACATTACTTTTAAGGCTATCGGATATCCTATTTCTTCACTAGCATCAAGGGCCTCCTCCAACGATAAACAAAGACGCTCTTTAGTAACTGGAACACCCCAATATGCCAACAGCCTTTTAGAATCATACTCCGTCATCATAAAGGGCAGATTAGGCAGATAAGGCGACCCCTTTACCATGATTTCAGTAGCTGGCTTCGATAACACCTCATTCCATTTGCCTAAGGCACTTAAGGCAAAAGCACTTCTCCTTAAGCTTTGAAAGAGCGGAATGCCCTCAGCCTTAAGCTGCCTTAAAAAAGCCTCACCATGTTTGTTATCTATCAACCAACTGCAATTTATGGGCTTGATGGTGTGTTTGTTTGCCGCTATCAGATCTTCGGTCATCTGCCTGCCCGATTCGCCAGTTATCATGGATATGATCACCGTCACCATATCTATGTCGGGGCATTCAAGCACTGCATCCAAACATCCCGGAAAACCTTTGGGATCGTTTATGACCTGAGCAGTCATATCTACGGGGTTCAAGCAAGAGCCGAAGGGGGGAATGTAGGGTTTTATCTTTTCTTGTATTTCAGGGCTTAGGATGGGAACCTCCAAGCCAAAATCGTCCAGTAAATCCGTCATTATTATGCCCGCCCCACCCGAAGTAGTTAAAACAGCCACATTTTTGCCTCTGGCTCTCTTGGGAGAAGAGAAGATCGTGCCAAGGTCTATTATATCCTCGACATCGGATATGCTTATCACTCCATACTGTTTAAATACGGCATCCCATACTGCTTTATCGCCTGTCAAGGCAGCTGTATGGCTTTTTGCGGCCTTCTTGGCCACTTCACTTCTTCCGACCTTCAACACGGCAACCGGGATTTCTCGTTCCTTTGCCCTCTGGACAAGATCTAAAAACTTTGAGCCATCCTCTAAGCCTTCCAGGTAAAGTATAAGAAGTTTTACTTCTTTATCTTCTATTATGTAACGTCCAAAGTCTACAACATCTAAATCTACCTGATTACCGGTTGTGACGACATAGCGGAAATTAACACCACTATCTACGCTTAAAGCAAAAGATGCGAATCCAAAGGCACCGCTTTGCGAAACGTAGGCTATATTCCCAGGCTTTAACGGTTCGCCATCAAGCGATGCTGAAAAGCTCAAAGGTACACCATCTACAAAGTTAACCAACCCCTGGCAGTTGGGGCCAACTATGTGAATGTTCCACTTTTTAGCGATCGATACTATCTTTTCCTGAAGGTAAGGATCATCAGCTTCTGCGAAGCCTGAGGAAAATATCACTACAAAAGGGACGTTTTTTTCACCGCATTGCTCTAAAACATCAGGTACAAGATTAGCTCTTACTCCAATTATTACCACATCTGGAGATACTGGAAGTGAACGGACATCGGGGTAACAGACAAAACCGTGAAGGGAATCATATTTGGGATTTACGGGAAATATTCCACCTTTATAGTTATACCGATTCAGCAATTTCAATGGTCTGCCAGAAATGCTATCCAAATTCGAAGAAGCTCCGACTATTGCAATATTCTTTGGCCTAAAGAGACGTCCTAGATCCACATATGATGACATTTCTATCCCTCCCTATCGGCTAAAAGAACGTGTCCGATCATGACTGTAATCATTATATACTATAAATTTATTGAGGTTGCAAAAAGAATTTTTAATCAGCGATGGGAGAACATAATAATGCCATATAATGAAAAAAGGGCTCACTTGAGCCCTTTCTACCTTTAAATTTGCTGTATGGTGCCGAGGGGGGGATTTGAACCCCCACGGGAAACCCCACACGCCCCTCAAACGTGCGTGTCTACCTATTCCACCACCTCGGCATTGCAACAGCATTATACGGTAACTGACATAATTTCGTCAAGGCAAATTGATCTATCGACCGCGCCAAGTTTTTATGGAATTTTCCAGAACAGCATCCAGTATATTTCAGGGAACCTTATTTTCGGGTAGCTATAAAAATTATAAATTAGCAAAAATATTAGCGATGGAAGTTATTATTATATAGCGCAATGAGATCCCAAAACCGATAATCCCTTGCAAGGATATTGCTACCCCCATCCTTGAAGTGGCTTAAGGAATATAATTTTTCTTAATTTTTAGATAAGGCAACTCGACTCCCACAAATAATTGGGTGTAAAATATATATCAGAAAAAACCCTTCCTCAAAAACGTACGCGCATAAGCGCAACCCTCCTGCTTATGTGCGTACGTTTTTGCATGTAATTACTATAACTGGATTAATCCCGTCGAATTACAACTTCTCCCTCAACAATCACTATTAGGAGATGGCTCATGTAATCCAGAGGATCTCCGTCCCAGACAAGCAAATCGGCAACCTTACCTCTATCGATGGAACCCAACTGGTCCTCCATGCCAATATGTTCGGCAGCTTTTATGGTTATAGAAGCCAAGGCATCATTTGGCGGAATTCCAGCCGAGGCCGCCAGTGAGGCATGTAAAACAAGGTGGTTTATTGGCACGACAGGGTGATCAGTGGTAAAACATAAATGCACCCCTTGTCTAAATTGTTTGACGGCCCCTTCCCATGACCTGTTTTGTAACTCCAGCTTAGATCGTGAGGTTATGGCCGGTCCGTAAGCAACCGGTATTTGTCTTTCTGCCAGCAAGCCTGCGATTTTGTCGCCTTCTGTGCCATGCTCCAAGGTGATCTTTATATTGAACTCATCAGCTATGCGGATTGCCGTCAAGATATCATCTGCCCTATGGGCATGAATTCTCAAGGGTAGCTCTTGATTTAACACAGGCAATAGGGCTTCGCGCTTCATGTCCCTATCGAAGGTCTTTCCTTCTCTTTCTGCTTCTGTTTTCTTTCTTCCATAGTCTTGAGCCGACATCAGTGCTTCTCGTAAAATGGCAGCTACAGCCATACGCGTGGCAGGAGAACGATCCTTTTTTCTATATAAGTTTTTTGGGTTCTCGCCGAAGGCCGCCTTCATTCCTGAAGGAAACTTACGAACCATGCGATCTATGATCTTTCCGTATGTCTTTATGATAGCCCCCTGACCGCCAAGCACATTAGCGCTCCCTGGAAGAACCTGTACTGTAGTAACACCGCCTAAAAGCGCATCATCGAAGGCCCTATCGTAAGGGTTTATGGCATCTATTACCCGAAGGTGAGGTGTAATTGGGTTTGTGGCCTCATTAACGCTTTCTTCATCTTCTGGATAACCTTCCTCTATCAATCCAATGTGCGTATGAGGATCTATAAATCCAGGCGTTACCATGCATCCGGTTACATCTACTACCTTGACATCATTAGAAATGCTAAGTCCTTCTCCAATATCCTTTATAATCCCATCTTCGACCAAAATGTCAGATTTCTCTAAGATCCCTTGAGTGATCGTAAAAAGCGTTCCTCCCCTGAGCAATATAGACTTTTTACTCAATTTTCAACACCTCCGACTTCTAAATACAAAAAGAGGCGGGAACTGCCTTTTAAATTCCCGCCCATTTTAATTTCCAGTTCAATACCTCTAATAACTTACTCCCAGTTTCTTGGAAAGTTTTTCTAGCATATCACTTACCATGGAAGGGAGGTCATATTCGGGATTCCAACCCCATTCTTGCTTGGCACAGCTGTCGTCCAACATGTCAGGCCACGAATCTGCTATATTTTGCCTCACCGGATCAACATTATAGGTTATCTGAAATTCGGGAATATGCTTTCTGATCTCCTCGGCGAGCTCTTTTGGCGTAAAGGCCATGGCTGTGACATTAAAGGCATTACGATGGATTAAACGATTCGGGTCTGCCTCCATGAGTTGTATAGCTGCTTTTAAGGCATCGGGCATATACATCATATCCATACGAGTGTCTTCTTTTAAGTAGCAGGTATATTTTTTGTTCTTCAAAGCCTCGTAAAATATTTCAACCGCGTAGTCCGTTGTTCCTCCTCCAGGCAGAGTCTTGTAAGAAATCAAACCGGGATACCTCACGCCACGGGTATCTACTCCATATTTGAAGTAATAATAATCACATAAAAGTTCACCCGTAACCTTTGTAACGCCATACATTGTCCTAGGGCGCTGTATGGTGTCTTGAGGGGTCTTCCACTTTGGAGAGTTGGGTCCAAAAGCAGCTATTGAGCTTGGCACAAATATGGCACACTTAAACTCCCTTGCTATCTCCAGGGCATTTATCAAGCCACTTATATTTACCTCCCATGCCCGCATCGGATTTTCCTCAGCCTTGGCTGACAATATCGCAGGAAGGTGATATATGGTATCAATCTTGTACTTCTTGACAACTTCGGCGTAGGCTTTTGCATCGACTGCATCTACAACCTCATAGGGGCCGGCCTCGATCAAGTCTTCGCTAGGATTTCTCTTGTGGCCACCACAGACCACATTTTCATTGCCATATACCTCTCTTAATGCAGGTACCAGTTCCGAGCCTATTTGCCCCGTCCCACCTGTAACTAAGATCCTCTTCAATTGAACTCCTCCCTTCTGCTCTTCGAACTTTTCGAATGGATTAGCATTTTTATTATATCATTGCATATCATATATTACATGCGAACATTTACCCAATCACGTCAGTTCTTGAAGCAGACAAACCAAAAGGGCCCGTAACCTAAATCTAAAAGTTACAGGCCCTTAGCTTAAACACGTACGACACTAGATCTCGATTTTATCTGCGGCGTTCCTTAATACGTGCAGCTTTGCCGGACAACTTTCTCAAATAATAAAGCTTCGCCCTCCTTACCCTTCCATAGCGAACGACCTCTATTTTTTCTACATTAGGGCAGTAAAGAGGGAATATCCTCTCAACGCCAATGCCGCCAGAGACTTTTCTAACTGTAAAAGTCTCCCTCAACCCGCCATTTTTTCTTGCGATGACGATTCCTTCGAATATCTGGATTCTTTCCTTGCCAGCCTCTCTTACTTTAACGTGCACTTTAACGGTATCTCCTGGCCTGAAATCCGGTACTTCGCGTTTTTGATATTGTCTTTCTACTAAAGAAATCCTAGGATCCATATCGTTTTCCTCCCTCGCTTAAAAACTTTTACCTCCATCCGAAGAGGCGATCTAGTAAAATAGCAACCGCGCTTCTCACGGACAAGTGGTTGTAATCTCCCTTTCCTCCCAATATGGGGCTTAATACTACATCAACCCCGCTAAAAACTTCATCGGCAAGCCCCCAACTTGTGCCAAAAAGAATACACACCGGAAGATCTCTTTCAAGCAGAATCCTTTTTAGCTCAAAGACGGGCAACGCCCCGGCTCTCTTTTTGGCCGTAGTTGCGACAGTCAAAGGTTTCTTTTTTTCCTTCTTTTCTATCCAGGCAAGGCAATCTTCAATGGAATCGAAGGCCTTAAGCAAGCTCAATGCCTCGGACCTCATCGGATTAAGCCCTTCCGGAGCTTTTTCCCAATGATTCACGATTTTACATACCATTTCTTGCTGCGACTTAAGGGGCGTAACTACTATGAACTTATTTATTCCATAAGTCATGCAACTTCTGCTAATATCATGAAGGTCCAACCCCGTCACAGCTGATGTAACTGTCTTGCCGTCTTTATTTAATACCGGATGATGAACGAGCATGACATAGACACCTTGACTCAAGTATGGCCTAATATTGGCCCTGGCCAAAAGATCAGGGCGACGTTTCAAGGTCCTTACGACAGCCTGCCTTCTGCGCCACCTCGCCGTCTTCTCGTGATCCCCCGATACCAGTTCCTCCGGCACTTCCAGGCCGCACCACACCGAAGGCCTTGTATAATGGGGGTGATCCAGCATTCCTCTATAGAAAGAATCCTCTAAGACGGCTTCTCCTCTTCCTACAACTCCCGGGACAAGCCTTGAAACGGCATCGACAATGACCATGGCAGGAAGCTCGCCGCCGGTCAACACATAATCGCCTATAGAGATTTCAAGGTCCACACATTTTTCCGCAAAACGCTCATCGATGCCCTCATAATGCCCGCATATCAATATCACGTGATCCTTTGCAGCTAATGCCTCCACCGTATCTTGGTTGAAAACAACGCCTTGCGGTGAAGTATATACTACAAAAGATTTTTCGGATTTGATGCTTTTCAAGGCATTGTATAAAGGTTCAGGCCTAATGACCATTCCCCCGCCACCATAGGAGTAGTCGTCAATTTGACCATAGCTATTAATAGCGTAATCCCGCAGGTTTACTATATCGATTTCTATTTTGCCTTCCTTGACGGCTCTGCCAACAATGCTAGTATTTAAAAAAGCATCAAAGTATTCTGGAAAAGCAGTAACTATGCTAAAACGCACTACTCCCACAGACCCTCCATTAAATGCACTTTTATAAAACCTTCCTCTACGTTTATCTCCTTGACCACTTCAGATATGGCCGGAAGCATGTGCCTTTTGCCGTCACAGGCCTCAACTACGTATACATCATTGCTTCCTGTCGGCATTATCTCAACGAGCACGCCTAAGCGGTCGCCCCTTTCAACGTCCATGACATCTAGCCCGATCAAATCGTCAACCCAATAAAAACCCTCGGGGAGTTCGACCCTTTCCTCGGGGTCTATCATGACGATGCCGCCGCGCAAATTCTCAGCCTCATCTCTGTCGGCAATTTCATCCACCCCTACGATGAACTGTTTTTTGCCTACATGCTCCCTTAAAGAATTTATCGTGAGCCGGCACCAAAAGGACCCGTTGGGACGATAAACGTTAAGGTGATTCATATGGTTAAAGCGATCCGGAAAATCCGTCAAAGGCAAGAGCCTAAGCTCCCCTCTAATTCCGTGAGCCCCCACTATCCTCCCAATGGTGACCAACTCTTTGCAACTCATTGAACCATTCACCTCGTTTAAATCTCTCATTCCTCGACAACTACATCCACCTTATCTTTGGATTTTATAGCTGCCGCTTTGGCAATTACCCTTATCGATTTGATGGTTGCTCCTGCTTTCCCGATAACCCGGCCCATATCTTCGGGGTTTACTTTTATAGATACTTTGACCTTGCCATCCGCTACCTCTTGTTTTACCTCTACATCCTCCGGCTTAGTGACCAATCGCGTCACTATTGTTTTCACCAGATCAGCGTAATCTACCATTTACATCAAGCCTTCTTGCTTTCGATAAATTTGTCCCACACGCCAGCCTTTCTCAACAATGATCTGGCCGTATCCGAGGGTTGTGCACCCACTTTCAGCCAATAAATGGCCCTTTCTTCGTCGACTTTAACCTCTGCAGGGTCAGTCAACGGATTATAACTGCCTATCATCTCGATGAACTTCCCGTCCCGAGGAGAACGAGAATCGGCAACCACCAAACGATAAAAGGGCCTTTTTTTGCGTCCATGACGTGCCAGTCTTATCCTAACTACCATATGTTCTACACCTCCTAAAATAATCCCTTGGGAAGTTTAAGGCCTCTTAATTTGCCTTTATTCTTTCCAAAGCGTTTAAAGATCTCCTTCATCTGTTCATATTGCCTTAATACCTGATTGACCATTTGGACGTTTGTCCCCGAACCCATGGCGATTCGACGCTTTCTGCTGCCCTTTATTATCTCGGGTTTTCTTCTTTCCTCAGGCGTCATCGAAAGTATGACGGCTTCCACATGCTTGATGCGCCTAAAATCTATATCTGACACCTGGGATTTAACCTTACCGGGCAAGGGAAGCATATCCATGACCTTGTCAAGTGGACCAAGCTTCTGAATCTGCCTAAGTTGAACCAATAAATCTTCAAGAGTAAATTTGTTGTCCTGAAGATTCTTTTGAACTCGTTCGATCTCCTTGGTATCGCTCGACTTTTGTATCTTTTCGAGCAATCCCTCCATATCTCCCATGCCCAATATCCTCTGGGCCATCCTTGCGGCGTCAAATTCTTCCAGATCTTCTAAGTGTTCGCCAACGCCAACAAGCTTGACGGGGACTCCGGTTGCAGCCTTTACCGCAAGAGCTGCTCCACCACGAGCATCACCATCGAGTTTGGTCAATATTACCCCCGTAATGCCTGCTTTCTCTTTGAACATCTGAGCAACGTTGACGCCCTCCTGGCCGGTCATGGCGTCTATGACGAGCAAAACCTCGTGAGGGTTAAGCGTTTTATGCATCTGTTCCAGTTCTGCCATGAGATCTTCATCTATATGCAAACGTCCCGCTGTATCAAAGATAACTACATCAATAAGATGATCATCAGCATATCTAAGAGCCTTCTTTGCGACCCCAAGCACATCGCCGGAACCTGCTTCATCTGGTCCAAAAAAGGGAATGCCGGCCTTTTCAGCTAAAACCTTTAGCTGTTTTACTGCGGCTGGACGTCTTAAATCACAAGCCACGACCATTGGCTTATGGCTGTCCGAAATTTTCAAGGCAAGTTTTACGGCAGTTGTAGTCTTACCGGAACCTTGTAATCCGACAAGCATGAATACCGATGGCGGCTTGGAAGCGAAGTTCAGCCTTTCTTTCTTGCCGCCCATTAGGTTGCAAAGTTCCTCATATACAACTACATACACTTGCTGCGCTGGGGTTATTGACGATAACACTTCCTGTCCAAGGCAACGTTCTTTTATGCGCTCGACCAAATCTTTTGCAATCTTATAGTTAACGTCAGCTTCAAGAAGTGCCCTTCGCACTTCGCGTAAGGCATCATTTACATCCTCTTCGGTAAGCCTGCCTTTGCCTCTAAGTTTAGAGAAAATCCCTTCCAACCGCTCTTTTAAGGAATCAAACATCCTGATCACCTGTCTCTTCCAAATCCGATAGCAATTTTAGCATCTCAGATTTAAATTCTTTTGGGAGTTTATCGTCGTATTGATCCAACAACCTTTCAACGTCAATCTTGTATTTATCAAAGGCCGACAAGGTGCTCTTAAACCCCACTATTTCCTCAACCTCTACAAGCCGCCTTTTTGCACGCTGTAACAGCTCAAATGCCCCTTGCCGACTCATCTTTAAGGCGTCAGCCACTTCGGACAAGGAACAATCCGCCATCTCATGGAGCTCAAAGGCCTTTCTTTGCTTGTCTGTCAAAAGACCCCCATATAAATCGTAAAGCACATTTATATCCAGACGTGATTTTAATAAATCTTCATGTTCCTTAGGCATTAAAAATCTCCCCGCTTATGTGAGCCTGACGCAAGCCAGACTTAAGCGGGAAGATTATATATCTGACACCGACGGGTGTCAACGGTAAAACATTTACAGGTATTACGATCGCAACACAATAGCTACTAACTGGATATCGCTATTATCAAATGACATTGCTCCCCCTTTTAAAATGTCACCGCTATTCCAACTATTGAAGACCCATTCGTCGGATCACTGGCATTTATCCTCAAAGACTTTTTGATCCTTACCTATTTTATTACTTCGGGATTTACCAAATTAGGCGGCACTTCTCCTTTTAGCGCTTTAATGACATTTTCTGCCGCCATGGTGGCCATCTTGGCGCGAGTGGCGTATGATGCCGAACCTAGGTGCGGCAGCAGGACCACGTTTTCAAGCTCAAGAAGCTCGGGATCCACCTCTGGTTCTCGCTCAAAGACGTCAAGGCCGGCTCCCCTGATCCAACCTTCTTTCAGCGCCTTCGCCAAGGCCTTTTCATCCACAATTGGCCCCCTTGCTGTATTTATTAGGTAGGCTTCTTTTTTCATCATCTTCAATTCCCGCTCACCTATCATATGCCGGGTTTCTTTGGTGAGAGGAACATGAATAGATATGAAGTCCGCCTCCCTAAGCAGGTCATCAAGCGACCTATATTCGGCGTTTAACTTCTTTTCCACCTCTTCGGAGGCTCTATGGGCACTGTAATATATGACCTTCATATCGAACCCCATTGCCCTGCGCGCCACTGCCCTTCCGATGCTTCCAAAGCCGATGATGCCAAGCGTCGCATGATGTACGTCGGTGCCCAAAAGAAGCATTGGCTTCCATCCTTTGAACTTCCCCTGACGCAGGAATTTATCGCCCTCAACTACCCTGCGAGCCGTGGCTAGAATCAATGCCCATGCTAGATCTGCCGTCGTATCGGTTAGCACGCCAGGGGTGTTAGTCACCATGATGCCACGCTTTGTGGCTGCCTCTACGTCTATATTATCAAAGCCTACGGCATAGTTAGCAATGATTTTTAGCTGAGGGCCAGCTGCGTCCATCACCTCGCCATCGATTTTATCGGCAAGCAGGCATACGATGGCATTTACCCCTTTAACTTCCTTTAAAAGCAAATCTCTCGGAAAAACCCCTTCGTAGTCGAAGACTTTGACATCACAATGTTCATCCAACATGCACATTCCTTCTTCGGGAATACGACTTGTCACCAGAACCTTGAGCTTGCAATCCATCATCGATCACTCCTTTTCGTTCCTTCCATCGCAAGAGCCGCTAGAAGCGCCACGCCTTTTTTTAGCACTTCATCATTGGTCTTAAACATTGGATTATGATGTTCGGCGTCAGTACCTTTCCTAGGATCAGCAATGCCCAAAAAAAATATGACGCCTGGCACTTTCTGTTGGTAGAAGCTAAAATCCTCCGAACCCATGGCAATGGGTACCTCAACCAAAGATTTGTCCCCAAACATAGCTGAGGCAACTTCTTTCAATGTCTCAATCATGTTCGGATCATTTACGGTGACCGGGTAAACGTGAATATAGTTGGTTTCGACTTCACACCTCAAAGCGCTGCCTATACCTTTTGCGATTCGTTCTATCTTTTCTGGCAGTCCGTCACGCACCTTCGAATTGGTGGTGCGAATGCTGCCTTGGATGAAGGCCTTGTCGGGTATGATGTTAGGGGCACTCCCGCTTTCAAGCCTGCCGATGCTCAATACAGCTGTTTCCAGCGGATCCAACTCACGACTTATGATAGTCTGCACTGACATGATTATATTTGCAGCTGCTATGGTCGGATCTTTGGCCTCGTGAGGCCTTGAGCTGTGGCCGCCCTTACCCTTTATCTCTGCCTCCCAAATGTCCGACGACGCCATTATCGGACCTGACCTGTAGCCTATGGCTCCGGCCGGAAGCGGACTCCATACATGAAGACCCCAAATAGCCTCAACGCCATCTAATACGCCTTCCTCAATTAGCTGCTGAGCCCCGGATCGAACTCCCGATTCTTCCGCCGGTTGAAAGATCAAACGCACCTTGCACGGAAGTTTATCTCTTAAAGAGGCAAGAACATGGGCGACGCCCAAAAGTATCGCTGCATGAGCGTCATGCCCACAAGCGTGCATGACCCCTTTATTCGTGGACTTCCACGGTACATCCGCTTCTTCCTCAATGGGCAGGGCATCAATATCAGCCCTAAGGGCTACAATGGGAAATTCTTTTTTTCCTGCGATATCTCCCACAACCCCCGACTCTGTCCCTCCAAAGCCACGACGTACGCCATCAAACCCGAGCTCTCTTAGCACTTGTTCTATAATTTTGGACGTTCTTTCCTCCTCCCAGGAAAGCTCAGGGTGAGCATGAAAATCGTGACGAAAGTTTATGACCTTTTCTTCAAATCTCTCGGCAAGCTCCAAAATTTCCTCAAATTTCAAAAAAATCACGCTCCTTAAGAATTTATAGCAGCTTTACAAGAAATCCCGCCAAGAAGACCGATGCAATGGTGACTGTGGTAAAGCCAGAAACTAACATCTTGGGCAATATCTTAGTGAGCACAAATTCCTTCTCTGCGGGGGTCTCACCCACTGCATTTGCCACTTCCTGGGACACTATAAAGGTTCCCGGAAAGCCAAACAGACAACAAACACCGATTGCCAGGCTCATTTCCCATGAATATCTGAAAACTTTAGACAAAATCACTGAAGAGATGGCAATTCCAACTACAGCAACGGCAAAGGACAAGGCTATAGGAACTATTAGGGATATAACCATGCTTGGAGTGGCCTTGTTAAGATTCATAAAAATTGGCACCAACAATGCAAAAAGGGTAAAGCCCTCTGAATTGGCTTTGGTTAAAATCTTCGACTCAAGGAAACCAATCTCGTAAAACACGATGCCAAATATCAATGCCATCACGAACTTATCGATGACCCCGCCTAAAAGTTTTGAGACCATCACTGCCAGCCATCCCACAAGCATGGTCTTCATAATCAAGATAAAGGGTGTCTGTAACTCCTTCGGGGTTTCCGGTATAAACTTCCATTTCCGTTCATTATGATCAGTGTTATGATCATTGTTAGCCTGGGATTTCCGAGGCAGATCGCCTTTAAGAATACCTTCGGTTCTAAAAACATCACGAAGACGGCGCCCCTCTCGCGAAAGACAAATAGATGCTATTGGCAAGCCAACGAAGTTTTGAAGCACTAACAGAAGTGTCAGAAATACCAATACGGTCTCTAGGCCCTTGGCCTTTGCCGCCTCACTCATGATAAGGGTCGCCACCACTCCTCCAGAGATAGGACCAGCTGCCGGCACAGCAAACTCCCTACCTATGATAGGAGAGCCTATAAGAAACAGAGCGATGCTCGCAAATACTATGGCGCTTAATGCTATGATTACGGTCTTCCACTCTTCACGCAAATCCCTGAGCCTCATCAAGGTACCCATATGTACCATAAGCGTGGGAATCAATGCAAGAGAGAGCTTAACAATGGCGGCATCCTCAAATAATGTCTTGGGAACTCCAAACCAAAAGACTACCATGAATATGATTCCGGAAACGAATAACATGGAAAAAATTGCCTTAGTCTTTTGAGAAACGAAATCGCCAATAGCATATACCACGGCGATAATCAATAAAGCCGTTATAGCATCCATCCATATTCCTCCTTTTAACTACCATCAAATATATCTTTACAATTTTCTGGCACGCGAATTTAAGTGTATCATGAAATTAGAGCAATGCCATCCCATTACATGTCTGATTCCTTTCGTACACAATCCATTGTCATTTTCGTTGTCTTTACTACATACACGAGCTATAATACAAAAACTATCTTCAGGGATAATTCCAAAGCATCCAAATATAATGCACTTTTGATGTTAAATTAGTATAATAAAGTTATAAAATAGTTGAAGGGAGTGATTTCATTCCATGGAAGTCATAAAAAGTACAGCTGAGATGCAAGAAATATCCCTTCGCCTTAAGCGGGAAGGAAGAATTATCGGACTGGTACCAACTATGGGATATCTTCACGATGGACATTTAAGTCTTATCAAAAAGGCCAGGAGAGAAAACGATATCGTAATAATGAGCAACTTCGTAAACCCTCTCCAGTTCGGTCCCAAAGAGGACTTTGCCACCTATCCGCGCGATTTAGACCGTGATAACAAATTAGCGGAATCAGCTGGCGTGGATTATGTTTTTGCTCCCACAACTGAGGAAATGTACCCACAAGGCTATGACACCTACGTTGAAGTCAAAGGCCCTATTACTGAAAAGATGTGCGGAAAATCTCGACCAGGGCATTTTAAGGGTGTAACCACCGTCGTATTAAAGCTCTTTCTCATTACCCAACCTGACCGTGCTTACTTTGGCCAAAAGGACGCCCAACAGGCCATTGTTATTAGAAAAATGGTCACCGATCTAAATGTGCCCGTAAAGATCATAACCTGCCCCATCATCCGAGAGGAGGACGGTTTGGCACTTAGCTCTCGCAACACCTATCTGTCTTCGGAAGAAAGACTCCAGGCCCTTGCCCTCCCTAGGGCTTTATCAGCAGGCAGAGATATGATCATGAAAGGCGAGACCGATCCGCAAAAAGTGAGACTGCATATTAAACAAATACTGGAGTCATCGCCAGGCATTCGCGTGGACTACGTAGAGGTTATAGATGGGGATGATTTGTCCGATCTTTCCGTGATAAAGGGTAAAGTGCTTCTTGCTGCCGCGGTATATGTCGGGAAAACCAGGCTCATTGACAATATCGACCTCATGTTATAGAAGGTCCTACTCACAACTAAATAACAACAGGCAAACATGGGATCATCGTATAAGAGCGGCCCCATGTTGTGATTTTACATCCCAAGATATGCCCGCTTTATCTCATCGCTGTCAAGCAAATCCTTAGACATGCCAGATAATACAACCTTGCCGGACTGGATCACATAGCCTCTATCCGCAATCTCTAAAGCTTCTAAAACGCGCTGCTCCACCATCAGCACTGTGACTCCGTGTCGCCTTATTTCGACAACGGTTTGTAATACCTTTTCTACCAAGCTGGGCTGCAGACCTAAACTCAACTCATCCAAGAGTATCACTTTGGGCGCGCTCATGAGTCCCCTTGCAATGGCAAGCATCTGCTGTTCGCCGCCACTCATTGTTTCGGCCTTCTGAGTAAGCCTTTCCTTGAGTATGGGAAACAGCGAATAAACCCATTCCAAACGCTGCTCCACAACTTCTTTGCTTTCTTCCTTAAAGGCTCCTAGTTCCAAATTTTCTTTCACAGAGAGCTTGCCAAAGACCCTTCTGCCCTCGGGAACATAGGTAAGGCCCTTTCTTACCATTATATGAGCGGGGAGCCCCGTGACATCCTCGCCATAAAATTTGACAAAACCATCCGTTGGGCGTAACAATCCGGCTATGGTGCGTAGGGTTGTCGTTTTTCCCGCTCCATTGGCTCCAACGATGGCAACTATCTCGCCTTCTTTCACTTCGAATGAAATTCCGTGAAGTACAGGTACCCCCTCATACCCGGCACATAAATTCTTGACTTCCAGCGCAAAGTCAGCCATCATGCCTTCATCTCCCTCAGTCGGTTGCTAAATTTCTCGCCCAAATATGCGGCTATGACCCTTTCGTTTTGGACTACTTCGCTCGGTGGACCTTCCGCTATCTTTACGCCGCCATCCAGGACTACTACCTTATCTGCCAAAGGCATGAGCGCTTCCATAATATGCTCTACTACCAAAAGCGTTACTCCTTTTGTCTTGATATTTCTTAATAAATCCACAGCCTCCTTCAATTCTGTTCCTGTTAGTCCTGCCATTACTTCATCGAGCATTAAAAGTCGAGGCTGAGTGGCTAAGGCTCTTGCTAATTCGAGGCGCTTTTTTAGACCGATGGTGAGGCTACCGGCTCTCTTATTTCTATGATCTTCCAGATGACACATTTTAAGACACGCCTCGGCAACATCCAAGGCGGCATCGATGCTCGCATTCCTCAAAAAAGCCCCTACAAGTATGTTGTCAATGACGCTCATATCATTTAAGGGGCGTACTATTTGAAACGTTCTGACTGCTCCTAATCGGGCTACCTTGTGAGGAGGCCATTTTGTGATGTCGACACCGTCGTAAAAAATCTTGCCGGATGTAGGCTTGTATACGCCGGAGATGCAGTTAAAAAGGGTGGTCTTACCGGCACCGTTTGGACCTATGAGGCCTACGATTGTGCCTTCCTCCACATCGAAGGAAACATCGTTATTTGCGACTAGGGAGCCGAATTTCATCGTTAAGTCGCGAACCTCAAGCAAGGCCATCATTCATCGCCCCCCTTGGCAGCCTTAGAGCGACTTGCCAACCAGCTTATGAAACCCATAACGCCTTTTGGCTGTCTGATCACTATAACAATTATCAAGATGCCGAATATGATTAAATCTACCCCTCCACCTAACCCTCCCCATATGGCGCGAGTGTATTCTTGTAAGGGGATCAATATAGCCGCACCAAGCAGTGGCCCCCAAAGAGTCCCAAGCCCACCAAGGATCGTTATAAGCACGAATCTCATGGACATATCCAGGGACATGACCATTGGCGGATCAACTCTTAAGTTATATTGCACAAAAAAGGCACCACACAGAGCCGCCAAAAAAGCAGAAATGGCTATGGCTGTGAGTTTCACTGAGGTGCTGTTAACTCCAAGAGACTCGGCAGCTTCTTGCCCATCCCTTACAGCTTTCATGTAGTAACCCAATTTATTAGCTTCCATCCAACGAACGAAGGAAAAGATTATGAGAAACAATATGAAGGCGCCATAATAGTATTGAGTCTTGCTCTGAAACCACATAAAATTCTTCCAGCCTTCCTCTATTATGGGGTAATCAAGCCCCATAGCTCCGCCTACCCAATCCCAGACCATAAAGAGCCTGTTAAATATCTCCACGATAGCAAACGTAGCTATGGCAAAGTAATGACCCTTGAGCCTAAAACAGGGATAGCTCATGGCTATCGCTACGATCATTGCCAAAAAGGCACCAGCGATAACGCCCGGCCAAGGAGCAAGGCCAT
The DNA here is from genome assembly GCF_900129645.1 of Acetomicrobium flavidum. NCBI lineage: Bacteria > Thermotogati > Synergistota > Synergistia > Synergistales > Acetomicrobiaceae > Acetomicrobium > Acetomicrobium flavidum. The sequence goes on along the minus strand of NZ_FSQZ01000001.1, from coordinate 1,603,170 downwards.
AGGTTACGACGGCCATACCGGTACCATAGGCACCAATCCCGAAAAAAACCGAATGGCCAAATGAAACCTGGCCGCAATAGCCCCCCAAAATATTCCAAGCCTGAGACATGCATGCAAAAAGTAATATTGATACCAGGACATGTTGAGCAAAGGGTCCCTGCAGCGGCCCCGGGATGAGCGGCAACAGGGCAAGAACAATAAGCATCACGTACCAAAGGCGACGATCTCTCCTTGAACGACCCACGCGTCATCACCACCCAAACAAGCCTCTGGGCTTGATCAATATGACAATTAAATAGAGCCCAAAGACCGCAACATACTTAAATATTGGCGCTATGTAAAACCCTACCAGCGCTTCAATCAACCCAACGAGCAACGCTGCAAGCAAAGAGCCTATAATGCTACCAAATCCCCCCATGGCGACGCAAATAAAGGCTATAAGGCTAAATAGGCTTCCCACTTCAGGATGCACAGGCATATACATTGGAAGCAAACCGCCGGCTATGCCTACACATGCTCCTCCAATGCCGAAGACCAAGGCATAAATTTTGTTCGTATCTATACCCATCAGCTCAGCGGCATCCCTATCCATGGCTGTAGCCTGTATAGCCCAACCGATTTTGGTGCGTGTCATAAAATGGTAAGTTAGTAAAATTATCACCATTGAAGCAACGGCAATTATAAATTGAGGCAAAGAAAGAATTAAATTATTTCCAAGCTGTATGACCTTACCTCCCAGATAAGTATCGGACAAAAGCTTAAAATTTGGCGAAAACCTGTTCAGACATATGTTTTTAAGGAGCATAGATAGCCCAAAAGTAGCAAGTAATGCCGAAAGGGCAGGTTTACCGATTAGCTGACTAACTATCAATTTATAAACTATCACAGATAACAAAAAGACGAATATCCCCGAAGCGATCCAGGAAATTAATGGATCCACGTGCATCAAAAAACCTAGCCAATAACTTACATACATGGCTATCATTAAAAATTCGCCATGGGCAAAATTGATGATGTCCATGACGCCCCATATCAAAGACAGTCCAATAGTTACGAGCGCGTAAAGCATGCCGTTGAGCAAGCCATCGAGCACAACCTGAAGAAATACGGCCATCGTCGACTCCTCCCCAGTTTTAATCAAGGGAGAAGGCCTCTATGACGAAGCCCTCCCCCTTGGGCCTGTTCAAATAAACCGTTATTTGCGCTTATCCCAAGAAGGCATAGGAACTACTGGCTCAAAGTTGGCAAATTGCTCGGGGAATACGCGCTTATATTGTCCGCCGACGAGCTGGGTAACTATGCTCATGGCCTTTATATTCTGGCCACCTGGGGCAAAGGCCACCTTGCCGCCTAGAGATAGCGGCGAATCCCACTCGTTAGCATACAAGGCATCCACGATCTTTTCCGTATCAAGCGAACCCACCTTTTCTATTGCCTGCGCTAAAACTAGCATTGCCACGGCTTCCTGGATACTATCGCTATCAAATGGAACTGGGGGGTTTATCTTCTTTTTGTAGATTTCCTCGACAGGGGCAACAGCCGGCATCAGTTCTGCCAATTCAGGAGAATAACCCGTTGTCCCCATGAAGTAATCTCCGTCCCCTCCCAATTGTTTTGCAATCAGAGGATCTTGATACCCGGAACAATAGTTGAGAGAAACCTTGGGAAGCCATGACATCTGCTTCATGGTCTTAATCCAAAGGATGTAGTCGGCGCCAAGGCAAGCTCCAAATACCACGTCAGGGTTTTTACCCTTTAGCATCTGCACTTCGCTATTTAGGTTTGTGGCACCCGGATTGAAAGCAACATCAGCAACATACTGGAATCCTGCTGCCTCTATGGCTTTCTTTGCTTCTTGAGCGGCATGCTTGCCGAACTCGGTATTTTCATAAATTACTCCAAAGGTCTTATAGTTGGTCCCCTTAGTCTCGTTGAGCCATTTAATGAAATTCACGAATTCGATGGATTCCGTCTCATCCGTTGGAGCTATGCGGAAAAAGTACCTAGTTCCTCTCTTGGTCAGTTCGGCAGAGCTGGAGCAGCCGCACATAAATATTTTCTTTCTACGCTCTGCCACGAGGCTTGCCGGTTTTGTGACGGCGCTGTTATAACTTCCAATGACGGCAAAGACTCCTTCCTGATCATAAAGGCGCTCGGCCTCGCTTTTACCGACGTCTGGTTTGCCCTGGTGGTCTGCATGGACTAAGACGATCTTGTGTCCACCCAATAAGCCCTTTTGGGCAGCTAGGGGTACAGGAATGTTCGGATAGGAGTTGTTTATGAGGTCAACCGCAGCTTCTACCGCTGCCTTGCATCTTTGCCCTGCCAGCGCCACGGGTCCCGTTAGAGGAAAAAGCGTACCGATCTTTATCACCTTTTCCTCACAGTAAGCAGCGCCGCAGGACATAAACCCAACCAACAGCGCAATGGCCGTTAGCCACATAACTTTTTTGCCTAACCGCTTGCCCATACCAACAACACCTCCCCAAGATTATCTCTAAATGCTGCTTACACAATAGTATATAGACCAATTAAAGAGACGTCAAATAACCGTGATTTCCTTAGGTAGTTTGGAAAGAGGCTTGCAACCATCCTTTGTCACGACAACGATATTTTCGATGCGAATCCCTATCTTGCCAGGGATGTAAATTCCAGGCTCTATGCTGAAGGCCATGCCCGGTTCCAGGGGCATCTTGTTGCCTTCCATAATATATGGAGCCTCGTGAACTGCAACGCCTATGCCGTGGCCCAGCCTGGTGTTGAAATATTTACCGTAACCAGTATCTTCTATGACCTTCCTTGCCGCCCTGTCCACCTCTTCGGCCGGAACTCCAGGCCTTACCGCAGCTTCACCAGCCTCCTGGGCCTGCAAGACTATCTCGTAAAGCTTCTTTTCTTCTTCTGTCGGCTCGCCTACGAAAACGGTACGGGTAGTGTCCGAACAGTAGCTTTCATACCTACACCCAAAGTCAACGAGCACAAGATCGCGTTCCCCTATAACTCCTTTTGAGCCGTTGTAATGGGGCTTTGATGCATTTTCCCTTCGCGCGACTATGATATCAAAGGCAGGGCCGTCAGCTCCATGCTTCTCAAAAAGATCGATAAGTTGCTTCTTGATCTCACCCTCCGTCATTCCTGGTCTTATAAAACCTAAAAGTTCCTTAAAGGCCGCATCGGAAATTTGAGTTGCCCTTTCAAGTTTCTCTACTTCAGAGGGGCTTTTGATTATCCTCATCTTGTCCAGAAAATGCCAGCCATTTACCAACTTTACTCTGTGTCTATCGGCTATCTCGATAGCATCCACCGCACGTATCCCATAGTTAACCGCAATTTGTTTACCGTTAAGATCAAAATCGTCCATGGCTCTTGCTAATGTTGGATAAAACCAATCTTTATCTTCCCATATATATGCCGGTGTGTCCTTGCCAAAAGCAGCCTCAAATTCTTCCAAGTATAAATAGGGCGTGACGTAAAAGTATTTACCGTTCGACAATATAAAAAGCCCCTTAAATCGTTCGCATTCTCCAGTTTTAAGTCCGCCTAAATATTCCAAATCATCCCCCGGCCCCAAAAGAAGGGCATCAATTCCCTTAATTTGCAGGTCCTTCGAAATTTCCTGCACCTTATTTCTGTCCAGCATCCTCAAATGCCTCCCCTGTCTAATGGCTTTTCTTTTTCACGCAAAACAACTGCTATGCCTCTACTATACACAGTATATCTTATATTTGAAGATGACGAATAAAATTTACGAAAGGTTTTGAGTCAATCATATGCTTGGATATCTGTAGGGAAAATAAAAAGGGCCTCCATCTTATGGATAGCCCTTTTTATTAAATTGGTCCTACTCAGTTTACTTAAAATTATAATCTGTGACGATTCTTTCTCTTCCCGTTACCTGATCCATGTAATATTCATAGCAACAAATACCTAAAAACGATCCCGAAATATTGTAAACGTTTTCAAAACCTCTTCCCTGTAAGGCCATTACAGCGTAGTAACTGCGTTGTCCGGACCGGCAATGCACGTAAACGGGACGATCCTTAGGAACTTCGTCGATTCTATTTCTCAGCACACTCAAGGGTATATTTACCGCATTCTTGAGATGACCCTTCTCGTATTCATCCTTTTCTCGTACGTCAATTATGTAGGCACCAGATTCCACCAATTCCCTAACCTTGGTAACCGGAACCTGCCTGAAGCGGCCATGCAACAAGTTGAGTCCAACCAGCGCTGCGATATTCACGGGATCCTTTGCCGTATTATACAAAGGCGAATAGCTCAATTCCAGCTCCTTCAAGTCCTCTAACGTAGCACCCATGCGAATCATAGCGGCGATTACGTCTATCCTCTTATCCGCAGCTCCCTTTCCTATGGCCTGTGCTCCTAAAATTTTCCCGGTTGGATATTCATATATTAACTTAAGGTGAAGAGGATTGCAGTTGGGCATCAAGCTCACTTTATCATTTGGTATTATGTAAACGAAATCGTAGGGAATTCCACAGGCCTTGGCGGTCTTCTCATTGATCCCCGTGCATGCGGCATTCAAGCTGAAAACCCTCACGACGGAGGACCCTATTACGCCTTTGTTGGAATGAGGAATGTTATATATGTGGTCTGCTGCAGCCCTGGCTTGCATTTGAGCCGGTTCTGCCAAAGCTAATATTGTTGGCTTGCGATTGATGCAGTTATATATCTCAATTGCGTCTCCAACAGCATATATATCCCTATCGCTTGTCCTGTAATTTGCATCTACTTTAATGCCACCGGTTTCGCCAATCTCAAGGCCAGTTTCTTCAGCCAATTTGGTTTCCGGGCGTACCCCAACTGCCATTATCACAGCACCGGACTTAATCTTTCTACCGGACTTCAATTCCACCGAATCGTCAAAAATCTTAACCACAGAATCATTTAATATCAAGTTGACACCATTATCATAAAGTTCCTTGTGTAGTATTTGGGCCATGTCGTAATCAAAAGGAGCCATGACCTGATCCATGGCCTCGATTAAACTTACGTTGTAGCCTGCTATCCTCAAGTTCTCAGTGACCTCGATCCCAACGTATCCGCCGCCCACAACTGTTATGTCATTTATCTTATTGCTCTCAATGTAGTTCTTTATTCTAGCCACATCTACTACATTTCGTAGCGTGAATACGTTAGGACGATCTAAACCCTCAATGCTCTTGGGCAAGACAGGCCTTGCACCTGGTGCCAGAATCAACTTATCATAACGCTCCTCATATTCTTCGCCGGTCGACAAGTTTCGAACAACTATTTTCTTTTCATCTCTTTTGATCCTCACTACTTCGCTATTGACACGAACCTCAATATTATGCTGCTTTTTAAACTTTTCCGGCGTCATTAAGATTAAATCTTCGCTATTTTTGACAATGCCGCTTAGGTGAAACGGAAGAGCACAGTTGGAAAAAGAGACGTGAGGCCCCCTCTCAAACATTATTATTTCGGCTAATTCATCAAGCCTTCTCAATCTTGCTGCGGCTGAGGCTCCTCCCGCCACTCCTCCAACTATCAAAATTCGCTTTCCCATCTTAATTCCTCCTTTGATTCAAATCGCCATCATACCTAAATAGCTAGACATCTATTTAGAAGATGGAAATTTGAAAAACATCTTTTCGCTGACTATTGCTCCTAATACCATGAAGACCAAAAAAATCCAACCTGATAACGAAAGCTCGGCAATTGGGCTATACAGGGCCCCAACATTACAACCGTTAGCAAGGCGAGTCCCCAACCCCATGGTGATGCCGCCAAAACCATAAAAAAGGGCTTCTCTTACCGGAATGCGTAGCCCTGATTTGAACGATTTTACAAATTTCCCGGCAGTCATGAGATAAAGAATTGTTCCTACCACGATTCCGAAGTTTTGAACCAAACCTTCGTTTTGAAAAAATGGGGTTGAATAAGCAGTCGCCGGCATTTTTGTGAAGTTTGCCAAAGTTTCTGGCGAAACGCCAAATAACATCAGTAGTTTTCCCATGAATATCCCATGTGGAGTTGAGGCACCCCAACCAGCCTTTGTAACACTGAACAAAATCGTAAAGAGAATGGTCAATATAATGGCGCCTTCAATTAAGGTCCAAGGTTTAACAAATATATGTTCATAAGTTTCCGCATTAAACAATTTGAATGAGGCGGCATCGAATTTTTTTCTATTTTCCTGCTCCATCTCCATGGGATTGCCAATGTACGTGTTGCTCAACTTGCGTTTCTTTTCATATTGATAGGAAATGAATATCACTATTGAAGAAAACAGCCCTATTAACAAGACTGCTCCTAAATAGCCATTGAGACCATCCCATTTAAAAAGGTCCGGCAAGAACACTCCTCCGCCCGACATCGCTCCAGTGGGAGAGGTTATCCAGGAATTTTTAACCCAACCCATGCTATTTTGAATCGGAAACCCTAACAGCACGCCTAATCCGAAAAATACAATAACAACTAAAGCTCTTGTAAAGCTCGAGGCCAGTGTAGTAAGCACTCCGGTAGCACAACACATGGCGATGCACATGCCAAAGCCGAAAAGAAAAGCTCCCACAATTAACCCCATATTGATGGGATTTATCCAAAGCTTGTAACTTGTGGGGTCGGAACGAAACAAAATGGCTGCAACTACCAGAGAGGTCACGAAAAACATTGCATTCATAGCTCTCATGAGTTTTGTTGAACCTGTCCTGTAGGCCCTATAAACACTGCCGGCAAAACCGGTGTAAGCCCTTGACAAGGTATATCCAAACCCAACACCCATGAGAAGTCTAAAATACAACATATCGGTCTTTAAAAGAACATTCCCAAGGATGAGCACCAAAATAAACCCTATCAGACCCATAACCTTTTCCGCCTTCATAGCAACATGCTTACCTCCCTATCTTCGGATACTTATTCGGATACTTATAAAGTATTTGTGAATGTGTTTGTTATATTATACTACACCCCCTATGGTATGCCAACAAAGAGACCCAAAAAAATTTTGGCCGAACACGAAGGATAGAATCTTAAGTTTTCATAGGCCATGCCTTAACTTATGATTGGGGTATTTGCAATAGGCCACTTCAATCTTACTTAGGTGCAGCCAGAACTCACACTACGAAAGGCTCCTAACTTTAGGATACTACATTTTAATCGTATTCAATTACAACCGAATTCTTGCCTTTAGCCTTTGCTCTATACAGGGCTTTATCGGCCCTTTTTATTGCTTCTTCGACGGGTTCATTGGGCAAATGCATGGATATGCCTATGCTAACTGTCACATCAATACCAGAAAAAGGTCGACTTTCTATTGCTCGCCTTAATCGATCTGCAACACAAAGAGCTTCATCCATAGTTATCATCGAAACGATTAAAAATTCGTCTCCACCCCATCTTACGAACAGATCATCTTTTCTGATAGTACTATTTACTAACTCGCTTAATTCCTTTAATACCGAGTCGCCAACCAAGTGACCATATGTATCGTTTATCTTCTTAAAACCATCTATATCGAATAAAATTAAACTAAGATTTTTTTCCAACTTTTTGCACCTAGAAACCAGATCGGGAAGCTTGTTTTGCAACCCATTTCTGTTTAAAATCCCCGTCAAAGGATCAGACATAGAGCTTACATAAAGCCCCTCTATCAACTGGGCCGTTTCCGCCTCTTTTAGTTTTTCTTCAGTGATGTTCCAAAATATTCCAGCAAATATTAAGGGGTTACCCTTAAGATCTCGCTCGACAACAAGACCTGTAGCCCCCATCCACATATATTCGCCATTTTTCCTTCTGAGTCTATATTTCATCCTATAATTTCCATTTGCACTTTCAAAAGTCCTTTTCAATGAAAGATTTAATTCCTCTCTGTCTTCAGGGTGCACAAGTTCCTCAAATTGAGAAAATGTTTTGATATCATCTTCAGTATATCCTAAAAGTTCATATCCGAAGGGATTCATGTGTAATTCATCCGTTTTTACATTACGTTCAAAATAGCCCACATTGCTTCCCATCAAGGTCAATTCCAAACGTCTCTTTTGGCCTTTCAGGGATTCCTGCATCTGTATTAATGTAGTTATATCTGTCATGACGACAAGCGTTCCTAAAATATTCTCGCCATTTCTAATCGGCCTTTTTTGAATATCTAAATAATGTGCCTCATTTGCCTTGTCCTTAAAAAGTATTTGAGCTGGTTGCAATACCTTATCATTTGCAATAGCATTTGAAATACTCAATTCTATGTCACCAGCTAGGGATATATCGGCGATACAATCGCTAATCTTACATCCCTTAATATTACTGCAGGTCGGTAACAGGTAATTTTCGAATGCATGATTCCATAGGATTATACTTCCATCGTTATCCATATAACATATGGCATCCGGAATGGTTTCTACTAACTGCATTAAAAAGGCCACTTCACGATTTAATTTTCTCTCGGCAATTTTTCGCTGTCTGATATTAATTATCAAAAACAAGACAAGGATGGACAATATTGAAACAATAAATATGGCAGGAAGAAGAACGCTTTTATACTTTCTATAGAAGTTATCGGGAATATTTAATATTATACTATTCTTTGGCAATAAAGTAGGACTAATGTGAAACCTCTTTAACTTACTAAAATCTACTAAGAAATTCTTCGGAAGTTCCATTGTTATGGGAATAAACCTTATATCTTGCCCAGCCAAAACAGAATCCAAAATCTTAACTACCGCTTTAATCTGTGTCTCAGGCGTTGGAGCATAAGAGGCTAATCCTCCCTTTAAATTTACAAGGGGAGTTAGTAATGTCACAACAGGTAAATTTATTTCGTTTAACAGTTCGCTAACTCTTTCTACTGTATATACATTGTTCTGCTCATCCCTCAAGTATGAAATCAGAAGAATTGCGGACCCTTCGGGAGCGTCTTCGAACCTTTCTTTCATCTCATTCCAAGGCAATCCTATGAGATATTCCACAGAAAGATTCCCTAATCTTTTAAATATAAGCCGGGCCATTTCGTACAGGTCGATGCCCAATGTCGTCCTATCGGTCACGACAAACACATGTTTTACGGACAATATTTGTAGCATTAAATCGACATTTGCCGCGACATCCAAATCCTCGAACACTCCCGTCATATTTCGCTCCAAAGCTGCAAAATATACCAAGGCTCTATTTGCCACGCTTCCAAACACAACGGGGATATCAGATAAATTGCCGAGATCTTTTCTGTGGGCAATTAAGAAATTTAAGGCATCGTCATCGAAGCATAATATGATATCTATATTTTGATTCGCATATTTGGATTTGATGTATTCCTTGAACTTATCATAATAGCCACCAGGATCAAACCTCTTTGCATCAAGAAACTCATAAAAAAGGTCGATCGAGTAATCCTTCTCTTGCAATTCCCTTTCAAGAGTATCGTTAAATATCCTAGTGTAAATATATTTCGGATCATATGAATGCAATACTAGGATTCGTCGTTCCCCACATATAGCAACCGTGCTGAACGACAACAGTAATAATATGGATAGACATATTCTATTTCTCAATTTGCCCTTAATCCAAAGACGCCACATGAAATTGCCTCCGCTTGTAATACTATGAGGAGATAGACTACCATCACATTTGACCCACACCCGCCTTATATTGACAGGATAGAACATCCTCTCTATTACTACTGCAACATTATAATAACGCTGTAATTAATAGAATAGTTTCTTTATTAGCCTTCATTTTAATTTATTATATTATAATACATGATGCGCCCTCATAGAAGACTTGTTTTTAAATTTTGTATTTTACAAGATTTAGAACATGTGTAACAATATTACTGATAAGAGCAAATTTAACCTTAACTCACGACAGAGGTATAATTATCCATGTTGCCACCATGGGAAATAATCCACACTTCACAACACCCCGCTAATTTTTAATGAATAGGAGGAATGCCAATTGACCGTTAAGCGCAGGCTCATCTTGCTGTCAGCTGGAATTTTGATAGCTTTGTGCGTGGTTGGGTTATTGTTTTATAGGGGAAGCCGTGCAATTATTATCGACCAAATCGATCAAGGCGGAAGAATGGCGGCCGATACAGCTACTGCGTCGCTTTCCAACTGGATAGACATTCACACTAATATAGTAAAACTCATGGCGGAAAATATAACATACATGTGGGAAAACTACGGAATTTCCGGTTACCTCATTAAGGATTATCTAACGAAGACCTTGGATAAACATAAGGACTTGGGCTTTATTGAAATTTACATGTGTACCACCAGAAATGAATTCATGAGCGCTACCGGTTGGGAGCCACCTGCTGGGATGGACATGCGCCAGCGTCCCTGGTATGTAGCAGCAGAAAAATCAAGCGACGCAATCTTCACAGAGCCCTACGAAGCGGTGAATGTGAAGGGCCTGGTAGTCACCGCGGCCATCGCGGCGAGAGACAGAAAAGGAGAGCTGTTAGGCGTTGTGGCTGCTGATATTTTAATCGATGATGTAATAAATTTCGTGACTTCCCAGAAACTGCTTGGTTATGGCTACGGCATGCTTCTAGATCAAAAGGGTAATCTTATAGCTCACCCAAATAAGGATTACATCATGAAGCTTAATCTAACACAACCATCCAACGTCGTATCGCAAGATCTCGTTTCGATCGCTCAAAAGATGATCAAAGGAGAGAAATCTGACGGCACATACACGCTAAACGGGGAACAAAGAAGGATATTTTTTGCCCCCCTCAACAATGGCTGGTCCGTAGGGATCACAGCTACTACCAAGGAGATTTTTAACCCTCTGATAAAACTTGGAATCACATTGCTCATAATCAGCGTGGTATGTCTAATAGCCTTAGGGCTATTTATATTCTTCACAGCTAGGGCCATAACGAATCCCATCTCCAAGCTTTTAAGCGTAGCTCAAAGTGTGACCAAGGGCGAGCTGACCGCAAGGGCCTCTCTGCAGGGAAATGATGAGCTTGCCCAGGTAGGAAAGGCATTGGATCAACTAATTGAGCACCAGAGACAAATACTCCTTGATCTAAGAGCCAGAAGCGACAAGCTGTCACGTGATGCAGATTCCCTGGATGAGATTTCCGAGACCACTGCCAAATTTGTTGAGGTAATAACCAGAGAAGCAAAGGAATTAAAAGAAATCGCCGAGGACAACGCAGATGCCATTTCTTCGGCAAACGCCGGCATAGAAGAGGTGGCCTCAGCTGCTCAAGGAGCTGCAAAAGCAGCTGCCGAGGCTTCCAGTCAGGCCGAAATCCTACGAGGAAATGCCCAAGAAACCGGCAATCTGATAACCAGTGCAGCAAGGCGTGTGACAGAAATGGCTGACTCGTTCCGTCAGATTGCTAAAGTAATCACACAATTGAATGACCGGGCGGGGCAGATAGGAAGTATCGTATCCACCATTTCCGGTGTAGCCGACCAGACAAACCTGCTTGCTTTGAACGCGGCTATAGAAGCTGCAAGGGCCGGCGAATATGGCAGAGGATTTGCGGTAGTAGCTGACGAGGTAAGAAAGCTTGCCGAAGAAAGCAACAAGGCTGCCATGGAGATAGGTGCCTTGGCTAAATCAATTATAGAAGAGACCTCCAAAGCCGTAGAAGTTACCAATAAAGGCGTTGAGCTCGCAGGAGCAGGCGAAAAGGAAGCGTTGATGATGGAAACGCACATATCCGATGTGCTTAAGGCCATCGAGCTCATAGTAGATCAGATTCAAAACGTAGCCGCTACAGCCGAGGAACAATCAGCAAGCACTCAGGAAATGGCCGCCTCAATAGACAGGGTTGCTCAGGGAGTTGAGACAACACGCAAGAAAGCAGATGAAATGACTAAATCGGTCAAAGAATTGGAAGAACGGGTGACAACTTTAAAGCATGCCTCCGAAGAGCTGGAAGCACTTGCCAAGGAGTTGCACGCAGAGATTAAACTATACAAACTAGATTCTTCGGTAACCGCCGCCCAATCAACAGGACTCGTTCCTTTAGATTAACCAAAAACTAGCGGCAGGGCCTATAAATACAGCAGGCCCTGCCGCTAAAATATCTATCTTATTGGGACAAAGCCAGTCTTAGTAACAATCTTTTGTCCCTCGTCGCTCAAGATGAAGTTTATGAACCTCATCGTTTCTCCCGTTGGCCAACCTCTTGTAAACATAAAAAGATACCTAGAAATGGGATACTCCCCTGTTCGTGCCGTCTCGGGAGTTGCCTTTACCTTCTCCACGCTGACGCCTTTTACGCTGTTATTTAAATATCCTATTCCTATATACCCTATGGCCAATGGATTCATGGACACCGCCTGCACGATTGCACCATTGGATGCCAATACCTGAGCTCTGGGCGTTATCTTCTCGCCTTTCATTATTTTTTCTTCCCAAATTTCAAATGTCCCGGAGCTGGTATCTCTTGTTATGACAGCTATCTTTTTATCTGCCCCCCCAACTTCCTTCCAATTGGTGATTTTGCCGCTATATATATCCTTAAGCTGTTGTAAAGTAAGGTTGTTTACGGTATTTTTGGGATGCACTATAGGAACAATTGCATCTATGGCAACTCCAAAGGGTACCGGGTATGCCCCCTTTTCAAAGGCCAGTTTAGCTTCCTCCTGCTTGATAAATCTAGATGAATTTGCGATATCGCAAGTTCCATCAATCAATGCCTTGATCCCGTTTCCACTGCCCTCACCGGATATCGAAAATTTGGTATTTGGATACAGTGCGACATACGCTTCCATAGCCGCCTGTGCTATCGGCAAAACAGTCGTGGATCCCTTTAAAGTTAGGCCTGCAGCCGAAGCAATCCCATTCAACTGGCCCAACGCCAAAACTGACAGCAACAAAAACACTAAAAATTTTCTCATTGTTATCCCCCTTCTCGCTTTCGATCTTTTAACTTCAGGTAAATGATAACAAATCGATCTGACGTTTACGTGACGTTTGAGTAACGAACCCGTTACATCGACAAACCGAAAGCCCCATCAACAAAAGAGAAACACAAATGGTGCCAATAAAAACACGGATAATACAGCCCTGACAAAGTATATTGCAGTAAGCTTCCAAAAATTTAGTGGTATGGAAGAATTCAATATCAGAACCCCAATCTCAGTCATATAAATTATGCCTGTAGCAGATATGCAGGCACACATAAACTTACCGGCGACTGTGCTGCAAGTGGCTCCGATGACTGCGGCCAAGAATTGATCCGCATAGGCAAGAACAAAGGCAGGGGCCACCTTATACGCTTCAGGTATTTTAACCAATTCAAGCAACCAGGCAAAGGGCAAGGAAATCCATTGAAACACTGGAGTATAGGTCGCAATTATGAGCACAATGGTTCCCCAAGATACGACAAGCGGCATCGTGCTAACGATAAGAAACGAAAAAGTCTGATAGCATGTCTTAAGTATCGTATTAAGCCCTTCCCCTTTTGCCCTCTCTACGGCGGACGTCAAAGCCCAATCCTTTAACGAATATCCGGCAGGGATTTCCCTTTCTGGAATTCTTTGTCCTGATCTTCCGGAATACGTATCGGGAATGTTTTTAAAGGGCCATATGCGTGGGGTAAGCACGGCAAGTATGAAGCAGACCGCATAGATTGAGATCAAGATTTGGAAATACATGTTAGACAATCCCACAAAATCCGCCATGACGTAAATGTAGGCAACGCTTATTACTGAGAAAGAAATCGATATGATGGAGGCCTCGCGATCACTATAATATCCCGCATCATGCAATCTAGTGGTTATCACTACGCCTACAGAGTTGCTTCCCAGCCAAGATGCAAGACAATCGATAGCAGATCTGCCCGGAAGCTTAAAAAGAGGATGCATCAGCGGACGTGCTAAGGTACCAATATACTCCATTAATCCAAAATCCGTGAGAAGCGAAACCGCTGCGGCCAGAACGCTAAAAATTACCAATAAAGAAGGCGCTAATACCAATGCAGGCGTTCCACCCGTGTCCATGCTCCATATCGCTTCAGGGCCTATTTTAAAATAAATCATGACGAAAAATACAGCCCCTAAGACCCTCGAAGTAATCCAAAGAGGACGAGTTACAAAAAGATCTTTAAAAAATTGGCTTTTGACTATGAAATTAGGTCTTGCAAGAGAAGCATATAACGTAATAACTGCGCTCAATACCACTAAAACCATTGCCGCTACAGTAAGGAAAGGTTTAAAGGTTTCTTTTGCCCAATCAATAATGATTCCCAGTATTGTGTTAAGAGTGCCATCCTGAGGAACAGGAACCAAAAACAAAATGATGCCCAACGCTGATGGAATTATAAAGCGCAAAATCTCAGCCATCGAATACTTTGTCCTTGATCCGGTCATATACCAACACCCCTATCTGTGTCGAATTGTTTGCTAGTAATATAATCCGCATAATTTGGCCGAATATCAAGTGGTAAATAAAATTGGCAGGGAAATGAAAAGGCTATATTTCCCTGCTTAATAGGTTATATTTGGCGAAAACAAACTCCTTTAGCTCTCGTAGATAGCGTATTTCAAATAAAAATCAAAAACAATTAACAATTTTAAAGCCCAAGCTCGTCAAGTCTTTGTCGCGTAGGCATCCCTTGTGAATCTCACCCCTTGGCCTCGTAAATGAGGTCGAGCAACCTATCCTGGTTTACTACACACCCCTTGGCAGGACCGTCCGGTGCGGGCTCTTTCTACTTCGACGCGCCATGATTTCGAGCTTCTGCCTGCTTTTCACGCAACATCCTCTTCGTTTTTCCGTCTCCCCTCCTCGCCGGTAAAGACTTACCCTTAATGTCATTATAGTTAAGTACATTAATTATAACTCAAATTAGTACTTTATATCTGATAATCCACGCCACATTTCACTTTAGTCCGAAGACCATAGCATAGACTCATTCAGTTCAACCCAACTATCTCGTCTTCATGGTATAACGACAAAAAGAGGAGCAAATAGTCCCGTATGTGCCTCGTTATTAGGAAGTTGTTTTTGATGTGTTCCCTACCGTTGATGCCCAGCTTTTTTGCATATTCGGGCTCATTTAAAAGCTGCTTCAAGTAATGGACAGTCCCATCGATTGAGTACGTCAGGATTCCCGAATACTTATGCGCTATTTGAAGAGGGATCCCCCCAACCGCAGAGGCAATGACCGGCTTTGCCTTCCACAGGCCCTCTGCAACAGTCAGGCCAAAGCCCTCTTTCAGCGATTTTTGCAAAATTACGCTTGAGGCCCTTTGAAGTGCGTTGATCTCGATGTCCTTTGCTGGCGGAAGCAGCAGCACATGTATATCGGGGTCATCTGCAGCGGCGTTTCTGACGTCTTCCAGGACCTTTGCTCCTTCCGGGTCATCGGTCGCGCCGCCACCCGCCAGAACCAATTGGCAATCTATGTGCCGTTTAACCCTCTTATATACCTCGATAACGCCTATGGGATCCTTCAAATAATCGAATCGGGATATTTGCGTCACGATTGGGCGCATCTTGTCGATGCCAAACTGATCCAGCACGGAGTTTATCGTTTCCTGAGGCAACTCCTTGTTCTTGTCGCTTAAGGGGTCTATGGAAGGGGAGATCAAAGCTTGGGGTATGCTCAACTTTCTGGCAAATGCCGGGGCAGAAAAAACAGCACAATCGTACCTCTCGATGTACGATTTCAAAAAGGCCATAACGCCTTCCTTTGGAGTAGTGAAATCGACGTGACATCTCCACGCCCACTTTTTACCTATGGCCTCGCGTCTTTCGATTAATACAATCGGCTGGGGGTCGTGGATGAACATCACATCCCCGCAAAGGTCCATTTCATCGGCATTTTGCCGATTAACTTCCTGAAAGTACAAAAGTTCATCAAGCGATATCGGTATATCTACACCATGCAAGGCATTATGAATTTTTTTTGTTATAGTAAAAAATTCCTCGTTACCCTTGATGACATCCCAGCGAGCGTCCACTCCAAGCTGTTTCAGCAACGGGACCATCCTGGATAATATCTCAGCTACTCCTCCGCCAACTGCCGTTGAATTTATGTTTTGCACTATCTTGCCTTTAAGTTTGTCCCCCAAGTAGAAAAGCTCGTCAATGACTGCTTGCCCTACAATTGAAGAATATTCCCTGATATCGGCTACCATCTTAATCATCTCTTTCCAATATATTTACGATCCTTTTCCTCAGGCCCTCGATGGTAAATGCGTATGGATCCAGTTTGCTTATCCGATCAGCTGACATTTCCTCTCCAATGCTTCTCAGCCATGCAGAAAAATCATTCTCTTTTCTTTGAAACCGCAATCTTGGTTCAAAGATGTGAAAATAAATGGAGTTTATGTATATTTTTCCGACGATGTCCTTAAATTCATCTAAATTTGTCGCAACAAAGGGAGTAGGATGGACAAATGTCTTGCAGCTCAAGAAGTGAAATTCATGCCCTTCAACGCAATCTATCATGCTCCTGCCGCCAAAGATATGCTCTTCCAACCTTTTGATATACTCCTTCCTAATTTCATCTAAAGAATCGAAATCTACTATCTCCACACTTGCAATGCTCTCTCCTAATTCCCTCAGGCCAAGGACGTTAGATATCCAGTAGGCAAAGTCGTTAGGTGGTTCCGGAGAGGCGTAATAGTGCTGCTGGAGAAACCTGTGGGTGTGATAATATATCGAAGCAGACGGCACTTTTTTAATGCCTTCTAAAAGCTGAATGGGATTTTTGGCCCTTATCGCAAGCATCTTAACGAGGTGTGATTCCGTACAAAACCTGAACCCGTTTTCCATCACCTTTCACCTCTTATGCAATTTTTAAGCTCTTTCAGCAAGCTCCTAACATCTCTATAACTTACGGCGTTAAGCCTTGCTATAGATGTAACTATCCCCACGCGAACGGTCCAGGCATGAGAAGGCAGTTCTTTAAAGAGATCTTCATCGGTTCTATCGTCTCCAATTGCCAAGATGAAGTCGTAATCGGCCCTTGAAAGAAAATGAAGCGCTGCCTTTCCCTTGTCTATGCCAGATGGCCTTAATTCGATCAGCTTATGGCCCTGAATTACCTGCACTTCAGTATTGGCCACTACCTGCAGCAATAGATCCGTTAGTTCTTTGGCAGCATCGACTGCCTGTTCGGGATCACATTTCCTGTAATGCCAACTTAAAGAGTATTCCTTTTCCTCTAAAAAGGATCCAGGGACTTTATCAACATAACGCAGCAGTAATGGCTTTAACTTATTTTTCCACTCAGCGCTCATAGGCTTCAGCAACTGCCATTCCTTTCCCTTCTCTTTAAGCCAAACACCGTGTTCGGCGACAAAGCCCACGTTTAGGTTTCCCAGCCATTTTTGGAGCGTATCTCTATCCCTACCACTGATGATCACGAGATCAACCTCGGGAATCTCGGATAAATCTTTCAAAAGATCCAAAACTTCGTTGGAGGGTACTGCCTTTTCGGGGCTATCTGCAAAAGGTACTAAAGTCCCATCGTAATCCAAAAAAATCATACATCGGTTGGCTCCAACGAAATCATCTATGATCTTTCTTCTAACTACATCGGATAGCATCCTGGTTCGAAATCGGCTTTGCCCTTCTTTGACATCCTTTAATTCATCGATAAAATCCGTTGCCCATTTAACAACGTCATATTTCTTTAACCTGCTTTGCATCTTTTCAATCCTGCTTTTTTGTTCTTCCAAGGGCATCTCAAGGGCATTTTTAATGGCTATGGCAATTTCTCCCCTGTCGTTAGGGTTAATCAACACAGCTTCGACCAATTCCTTAGAGGCACCCGCAAGCTCGCTTAATATCAATACACCTGTTGCATCCTTTCTGGAAGCTACATATTCTTTGGATACCAAGTTCATCCCATCCCTGAGTGGCGTTATCAATGCAACGTCGCTCATATTATAAAGGGCAACAAGTTGATGAAATGGTACGTGGCCATATTTATATATGATAGGCATCCAATTAAACGTTCCAAATCTACCGTTAATGTTACCCACCATCTGATCTATCTGAGTCTTTATTGTCTGATAACGGTCGACGCCAATCCTGGAAGGCACGATCACAAGCAACAGTACCACTTTCTTGTGCCATTGCGGGTTGTCTTTCAGAAAAAGCTCGAAGCCCTCAAGCCGGTTTAAAACCCCCTTCGAGTAATCAAGCCTATCCACCGAGATAATCGTCTTAAAATCGGAAAGCGTATTTTTCAGCTTCTCTCTTTCCATCTCGGTTTCCTTTGAGACCACGGCGTCATTAAACCTATGGAAATCTATGCCCATAGGAAAGGTATCGGCTTGGACCATCCTTCCATCGACGAACATCTGTCCCATGTTCGCCTCGATGCCTAAAATACGAAGCACCGATCTTAAAAAATACTGAGTGTAATCGTGAGTGTGAAAACCAATCAGATCTGCCCCCAAAAGCCCCTCAAGTATCCCCGCTGCCCATTTTTTGGGTAATAGACGAAACAGTTCGAAAGACGGAAAGGGGATATGAAGGAAAAATCCTATGGGAACATCTGGCATCCTTTGCCTTATCATGCGGGGAAGCAACATCAAATGATAGTCATGGATCCAAAGTATATCACTTGGGCGAAGCACCTCCATGATGGCGTCGCAAAAATATTGATTTACCTCCCTGTAGGATTCCCAGCTCTCGCTTTCATAAACCACGTAACTTGGAAAATAATGAAACAAGGGCCATATCGTCTTATTGCAAAAACCGTGATAAAAGGCCTCCATTGTCTCTTCCTGTACAAATACGGGATAGGCATTAAACCTGGTTGCGGCAACCTCCTTTATGCCATCTTTATGCTCATCATCTATGGATGCGCCGGGCCATCCAAGCCATACATATTCGACAAGATTCGTAAATGCCGAATGCTGAAGCGAGTCAAGATAGGCACTTAAGCCCGTCACCAACCCTCCAGCGCTCGCCTTCAACTCCAATCTCCCGTTGCTATCTACAACGGTAAATGGCAACCTGTTGGACGCAATTATTAGCCTTGCACTGCTCAATATTAACGATCTCCTTTCTCTATATTAAATGAACTATCAATGGTTCTTAAGTTCGAATGTCCAATTTTAGGCCGTAAGTATAGGATTTTAGAGGCCAAAGAAATTGATACCGAAAAACTTTCATTGGGGAAATTATCCGAATTTTCAATGCTATTTTCTTAACATATTTCCAATAAAAACAATTTGCCCCAAAGGAATCAATCCTTCAGTTATGCCTTGCCTAGAAAGAATCCATTGCTAAAAGTGATATTGTAAACCAATGAAACGTATTTTATAATATTTTAACACAGCTTTTTAAAGCATAATCTTAAAATCAAAAAACAAAAGGGGTGTTTCTGATGGAAACTAAGATTGATAAAAAGGGGTGCCGAAGGTTAAGCTGGAGCATCCTTTTTCTCGTCATTCCAGTCTTAATATTAATATTCTGTATGCTTGCGTTATCCACTGTTACATTATTTCAAAAAGCTCTTACTAGGTCAATGAGCGCGCAGCTCGTAGAACAGGTTAAGGTTAAGGCAGCGATGATGAATGACTTTCTTTCAGCAGGCAAGGCAGCGTCCTACCTTGCTTATGACATTGAGGCACTCGATAACTATGACGTAGACTTAATCGGACCAATTATGAAAAAATTCCTTGAAAAACACGATGAAGTTGTCAGTGGTGGGTATTGGCTTGAACCCTATATTTATAAGGCTGACTCAAAGTATTATGGTCCTTTTTATTATAAGGAAAACAATAACATAATACTGTCATGGGAATATAATACTGATGCAGTTAACTACCTAAATGCAGATTGGTACAAATTGGGATTTACCGGCGATGAAGGTCTTAAATGGTCCGAACCTTATATTGATCCCGTATCGAACGTATTAATGATAACTTCGGTAGCGCCAATCATAAAAGACGGGAAACGTATAGGCGTTACGACCATGGACATCAGCCTGGCAAATCTTGATCAATATATAGGCGAAATTAAATTTGGTCGAAAGGGCTTAGCTTTCCTGGTTACAGGGGCAGGATACTATATGTGTTTTCCGGATAAAGACAAAAACCTTAAAGCCAAAATTACGGAGGAAAAAGAGGGACTTTTTGCCGAAATAGGCAAAGCCATATCCAATGGTTCAGCGGATAAAATATATTCAGGTAATGCATTAAATGATACTTACGTGGCCGCCATTCAACCAGTTGGCAATACTAACATAAAGATGATAGCCATGATGCCAAAAGCTGAATTTTACGACACGCGTGATGCCGTATTGAAAGTTGTTGTGACTTCTGTACTAATTGCCATCGTGCTTCTATCTTTAGTAATATGGTATGTTATTAAAGTCAGAGTAAACCGCCCCCTAGCAAATTTACTTGCTTACGCCGACAAAGTCTCTAATGGTGATCTGACTGTATCACTTGACATTAGCAGAAATGACGAGATTGGCGAAATTTTTGAGGCATTTAGAAAGGTTTCTATATCAATGAAAGAGATTGTCAAAAGGATAATACCCATTAGCAATAAACTGACGGAAAATGCGTCCACTCTTTTTAAGGTTTGTCAAAACACCACAGAAGTCATGCAAAAGATTCGGAAGAATATGAACAACCTAAACAGCATAGCCGAATCAAACGCCTCAGCAGTAGAAGAAACAAATGCCGGGATTGAGGAAGTAAGCTCTGCCGCCCAAACATCTGCACGTGAGACCACTAGAGGAGCCAATGCAGCCTCTAATGTCTTCGAGACCGCCAAGATCACGGCTTCGGTAATGGATGAATCGGTAAAGGAATTACGAGCCGTAGGACAATATTCCCAACAAAGCATGCAGAATGTTCAAGACCTGGTTGAAACGGTATCCAAGATATCAGAATTTGTGAACGTTATCTCTAATATAGCTTCTCAAACCAATTTATTAGCATTAAATGCAGCCATAGAAGCTGCAAGAGCCGGTGACGCAGGCCGAGGGTTCGCTGTTGTGGCTGAAGAAGTACGAAAGCTTGCTGAAAAATCAAGCGAGGCAGCTTCGGAAATCTCTACAACCATGAATAGGCTTTTGGAAAAATCACAGGAAACAGTAACATCATCTCAGGAATCCACTAAAGAACTTGACTTGATCATAAATAAAATCTTCAATACAAAGAACAAAATTTATGAATTTTTGCAGGAAATTTCTAAAATCACTGATGTTATTCAGAGCATCGCAGCTGCTGCAGAGGAGCAATCGGCATCCATAGAGGAAATCGCATCAGGTATAGATCAGATAGCAAGTCATACATCGGAAACTGCACATTTAGCATCAGATGTCCATAACACTCTAGTAGCAGCAGAAAATGAAGTCGTCCAAATAAAATTACAAGCCGAAAACTTGCGAGGGTTCGTGGAAGATCTTAACAAAATGGCAGCCCAGTTTAAAATTGATTCAGCTGAGATCAATACACCTGAGTCTACTGCCATTGCGAGGCGTTAAGATAGGCCATCCAAACTTGTGTTTGGATGGCCTATCTCTTTTCTCACAGATTGCAATGACATACCTAGATTACCACGCGCTCTTATGTAGGGTAAAATAGAAGGAAACGTGGGGGTTGATTTATAAATTAGGGAAATGGAATTAAAAAACTAAAAGCATAACTGGAGAATGAATACGATTGAGAACAGAATATAAGCTGATATTACTGGCCCAGGCTGCCAAATACGATAGAGTGTGCGGAAAGGGCAAAGAAGAGCTTCAAAATAAAAGCTGCAGTAACAACATAAAGGACTTTATCTTCTACAGCCCATGTGCCAGCGGAAGATACATTCCTCTATTGAAGGTGCTTTTTACCAATTATTGTGTAAATGACTGCATGTATTGTTATAACAGACGTTCAAATGATATAGAGAGGGCTATTTTTGAACCTAAAGAGTTGGCTCAGCTGGCCTATGACCTTTACAGGAAAAACTATATAGAAGGATTGTTCTTAAGCTCCGGCATCTTCAGGAACGCTGACTATACAATGGAGTTAATCATTTCCACGGCGCAAATGCTCCGGAACGAATACGGCTTTAAAGGATACATACATCTTAAAATCATCCCTGGGACTTCTTACGATTTAATAAGGAAGGCCATGATCCTTGCCGATAGAGTTAGCTGCAACATCGAGCTGCCCACAGAAAGCAGCTTAAAGCTTTTGGCTCCGGAAAAATCGAAAAATGATATCCTTAACGCCTTAAAATCTGCCAAAAACTACACCCTGGAGCTCGAAAAACAAATATCGGCCTCGACGCAGTTGATAGTAGGAGCAACTTCGGAGTCGGACAAAACTATTCTCAAGCTTTCTCACGAGCTTTACGCAAACAGGTTGGTAAAGCGGGTCTATTACTCTGCCTATATCCCGATCAACTCAAACGACGTCCTGCCTAAGATCGAACATCCTCCCCTTTTGAGGGAACACAGGCTGTATCAGGCAGACTGGCTCATGAGGTTTTACGGCTTTAAAGCCGAAGACATCTTCGAGGGCTCCGAAAACCTATCGCAAGACATGGACCCCAAGATGTGTTGGGCATTGAGAAACATGCACCTGTTTCCCGTGGACATCAAGAAGGCTCCCTATGAAAGGCTCATACTTGTCCCGGGCATCGGCACGAAAACGGCCAAAAAGATAATAAAGGCAAGGCGAGAAGACTACCTTGACGAACAGGGATTAAGGGCATTAGGCATATCCCTTAAACGGGCAAGGAACTTCATTACGATTGGCGGAAAATTGCTTCCGGAAGAACCTCCTTCACAAAAACGGCTTAAAAGGACTCCTCGCCCCTATTCAAAGCAACTTGTTTTGTTTTAACGCAAGATCGCGTAGCTTGGCGTAATTTAGATCAATCTAATACCCCTCTTCAATGGCCCTTATGAGCAAAACAAGGGTTTCGTTCACGGGGGTGGGAATGCCCAGTTTTTTGCCCTCGTTAACTACGGCACCATTTATATAATCGATCTCCGTAATTCTTTTTTTGGCCACATCCTGATACATCGAAGAATAATTTGCGGCAGTTGCCCTTGCAACGTCTTTGCAATGTTGGACGGGATCATGTTTCAATTGTATGCCTTTTGCCTTACATATCTTCTCGGCTTCCCTTACGGCATATTCGAGAAGCTTTTCTGAGCTTGTATGTTCAACGAGATAACCGTTTGGAACTTTAAGAACAGCGGTCAGAGCATTAATGCCGACATTGACCATAAGCTTATCCCATACAAGAACTGTAACTTCATCCGAAACTCTCATTGGAAGCCCTGCTTCGGTGAATATCTGTGCAATTTCTTTTATTCTCTGAAATATTTTTCCATCAAATGGGCTGATCACAGTTTCGCCCAATCCGGCATGCCTTACGCGACCCGGCTCAATAAGGGTTGCACCGTTATTGGTAATGCCAACTATGATCCTACTGCTACCAGTTATCTCGGCGATCTTTTCTGCATTTCCCAGCCCATTTTGCAATGTCATAATCATGGTGTTTTCGCCAATTATGTGTGAAGCTCCCTTTACTGCAGACTCGGTAAAGGGCGATTTGACAAAGACGATCACGAGATCAACATGATCCTTAATTTCATCTGCCGGAGAAACTCCCTTGACGTTTATAAACCTATCGCCGCCAATGCCTTCTAAATGCAGCCCATTTTTGTTTATTGCATTGATATGCTCTTTCCACGTATCTATCAACACCACATCTTGACCATGTTCGGCCAGTAAGCCCCCAAAGACTGAACCCATAGCTCCGGATCCTAAGACGGCAATTTTCATGGTAATCCTTCTCCTTTTGAAGCTGTACCGCTACACCTCAACATCAAGTGTAGCAGTACAGCTATAAATTAACATTCTAACTGTTTTATTACTTCCTCTTTCATGCTGAAGCTATGAGCATCATCGGGAAAGACGCCCAGTGCAACCTCTTCTGCATATTTATTAAAGGCCTCCAGCTCTAATTGGCCAATCTGCGCGTATTGCTTGACAAATTTTGGAACAAACCTATCAAATAATCCCAGCATATCCTGAGTCACCAAGACCTGTCCATCACAATACACGCCGGCGCCAATGCCAATCGTAGGAATAGTGAGCTTTTGAGAGATGATCTTCGCCAACGGTGCAGGAATGCATTCAAGGACAATGGCAAAGGCCCCTGCATCCTCCAAAGCTATAGCGCTGTCTATTAGATTTTGAGCTGCTTTTGCGTCTTTGCCCTGCACTTTAAAGCCACCTAGGCTTCCTGCTGTCTGCGGAGTTAGGCCAATGTGTCCCATAACGGGTATACCTGCTTTTACTATTGCCTTAACAGTTGGGGCATAATCCAGGCCCCCTTCAAGCTTAACGCTATCTGCACCTGATTCCTTTATGAGTCTTCCTGCGTTTCTAATGGCATCCTCAATGGATACCTGATAAGACATAAATGGCATATCGGCAACTATGTGGGTATTTGGTGCGCCCTTGACGACGGGCTTTGCGTGGTGAATTATATCCTCTACCGTAACCGGCACAGTGCCATCATAACCCAGAACTACCATGCCAAGCGAATCGCCTACCAATATCATCTCAATGTCAGTCTTTTCTATTATGACAGCAGTTGGATAATCATAGGCCGTTACCATCCTAATTTTCTTGCCCTGCCTTTTAAGCTCTTTGAAATCTGGGATTGGAATTTTTTTCTTGTCCACTTTAATGACCTCCTATTTTATTTATTCGTTTAAATAATAAAGGGCTGCCAAAGTATAAATTTGTTATCCTCCAGTTTGTAGATGATAACTCCGTCGACATTATTTGCCTACCTCTTTTTCTATAAAATCCTTTATCTCGATCATAGAACCCTCATGGTCCACGGGGAAACAAAGCAAAAAATCGTCTTTGCAAGCAAGTTCAGAATATTTAATCACTTTAGCAACAAAAAGCTGAGTTAATAACGATGCAGCCTACCAAATATTGCAACACTGTTGCAATTTATAATTGGCCGTGTTATCTTAATTCATAATCACCATTCAAACTTCAAGCCTTTATAAGGAGGAATAGGTCATGAAACGATCCGGCAAGATCTTCGCGGTAGCATCGGTATTTTTGTTTCTAGTCAGTTCACCCGTGATGGCAAATGTAGTAGCCGTAGCCGCAGGGATAGCCCCTTGCGTGGAAGAGGTCGTAGATCTTTACGTAAAAGCAGGAGGAGAACCTGTTGAATTAGTAAAAGAAGCATGCGGTCCCCTGGCACGACAAATAGCATTAGGAGCACCATACGAACTATTTTTGGCTTCCGAGCCACGCTGGCCAATTTGGTTAAAGGACAAAGGATTATTAACTGAAGTCGATACTTTTGCCATAGGACAACTCACCCTGTGGCATGTTTCATCCGATCCTATTGACGTAAGCCAGACAGAAACAGCGGTAATCGCGATCCCGGACCCAGAAACCACAGCCTACGGCAACTTAGCGAAACAATATCTTGACAAAATAGGCCTATGGGATAGAAAAATGAATGAAAAAAGGATTATACTTGTTGGAAGTGCACCACAGGCAGTAGCGGCGGTAAAAGCCCGAACCGCCGAAATGGCGTTTATACCATTAAGCATGGCTATCAAGGCCGGAGGCAGCTATACATCTATTCCCGATATGGTCATAGAACAAGTAGGAGGACTTACAGCTAAAGCCGATGATGGTGCGCGTAAGTTTTGGGCATTTTGTCGTTCTGAAAACGCAACTCCCATTTGGGTCAAGTGGGGATTTGTAATCCCTGATAAGTCGCAAAAGGGGAAGATCTCAAAATGACTTTTAAACCCGCTAATAAAGATGAGCAATTGAATTTACTCACAGCAATCAGAAAAAAGCTGTTGGCAGAAATTGTAAATCGACCAAACCTTTTGATGCAAATTGTCCACATAGAACCGTTGGGCGTAAAGGAAGCCATAGGCGATCCGACTCCTTATAAGGATTTTGCCTTGCAGCGAGGCGAAGAGAGATTAACAGAAGCCACTATAATTGGCTTTAAGGGACAGGCCTTCACTTCATACCCCTCTCGTTGGCGCGGTACGCTGGATGAAGCATTAAATTTATCATTGGATTCGGAGAAAAATAGAGCTATTTTCGTCGCCACAGCTAACGCCTTGGGGCGGTTGCTTAATTTATGCGATCGTACAATCCACTGCAAAGACCAAGGCCCTGATAAATGCGGACGAGAAATGGCTGAATATATAGCCTCCCAATTTGGATCCGAGATCAACATAGGCATAATCGGATACCAGCCGGCCATCGTAAAGCACATGGTAAATTTTTTCGGAAATGATAGGGTTTTTGTGACAGACTTAAATCCTGACAACATAGGCAATGAAGTTTTTGGCGTAAAGATATTGAACGGCTCATCATGCCTCGTTGAATTGGCAAAAAACTGTCATATAGGCCTTATAACGGGTTCTACTTTAATCAACGGCACATTAAACGAAATATTGGACGTTTTCAAAGAATACGGCGTAAAACCTTACATTTACGGCACAACTGCAGCGCTGCCACCCAAAATACTTGGCATCGAAAGGCTATGCTTCGAAGCAATATAATATATAATAGTGTCATTTAATACCTCAAAAGGGGCCATTTGCATTCTGCTGAAATGGCCCCTTCACATAAACCTCCTCAACAATTACATTTAATTAGGTGCCTTTTCCAAATTAAGATAGGGGGGAAACTTATGCTTCGAGTGGGAATATTGCAGCTAGATGTCCAAGTCGGTGATAGGAAGGCCAACTTCTCGCGCGTAAACGAGTTGCTCAGCCGAGCTTTCGTTCCATCTAAATCACCTACAGCTATCGTACTTCCTGAGCTTTGGGATACCGGTTACGCCTTGGAGAAAGCCCAAGCACTCGCTTCAGATGAAGGCAACGAGACAGCTACATTCTTAGGTGATCTGGCTAAAAAATACAACATATGGTTTATAGGCGGCTCCACTTTAGCCAAAACTTCAGCAGGCATCAAAAATAGAGCTCAAGTCATCGACCCCCGCGGTGAGTTGATCGCCTATTATGATAAGGTCCACAGATTCCCATTAATGGACGAGGACAAATACCTCGCTTCAGGAGATAGGGACTGCACATTCAACTGGGAAGGTTTTAAAAGCGGCTGCGTGATCTGTTACGATTTACGTTTCTGCGAGTGGATAAGGTGTTATGCATTAAAAGGCGTAAAGGCTCTCTTCATCAGCGCTGAGTGGCCAGCCGCCAGGGCCAAGCATTGGGATATCCTGCTTAAGGCGAGGGCTATCGAAAACCAGATGTACGTGATATCTTGCAATAGATGTGGCGCTACGGGAAAGGACGCCTTTGACGGCGGGTCATTGGTGGTAGATCCATGGGGTGAAGTCTTGCTGGACGCCGGCAATTTGGAGGGGTTA
The DNA here is from genome assembly GCF_900129645.1 of Acetomicrobium flavidum. NCBI lineage: Bacteria > Thermotogati > Synergistota > Synergistia > Synergistales > Acetomicrobiaceae > Acetomicrobium > Acetomicrobium flavidum. Next base: position 1,575,834 of record NZ_FSQZ01000001.1, on the reverse strand, counting down.
TGGTTCGTAGATATAGACGTTTGCAAGGTTGACCAAGCAAGGTCTACAGTCCCCGTCTTTAAAGATAGGGTGCCGACTCTTTATGTGGACATTACAAAATAAAAAGAAATTACCGGAGTAATCATAAATTACGAGGGATCAATAAATTGTAATTTTAGTTCACATTAAGATATAGTATAATATAATGCAAATTTGTTTTAATACCCGATGAATATCAATGATTGCCTAATGGATTGAGGTGAGCGAGGTGCCATCGAAAAAGGTTTGGCTTTTAAGCATAATCTGCATAGCCATATTGGAGTTAATCTTGTATCTTCTTCCCATCACCAAGTTCATAATGGCCGTTGCAACAGTCTTGACAGGTCCTCTAATCTTTTTTGCATCATTTAAGTGGCATCTTAAAGAAGGGGTCAAACCCTTAATGCCCCTCAAGCCTCAACTGACGGCAACGCTTGAATTAAGGTCCCCAGACCAAGGTCGACAAACATTTAATCTCGACGAAAAAGTTTACGACAGACTTTTTTCCGTAGCCGAGACAATGGGGTTCGACACCCAACAAATTTCCTGGCTTTCCAAAGATACCAAGAAAACCTTCGACCAAATCTCAAAGATATTTGCGCAAATTGAGGAATACAGCCACCAAAATGCCGCCAGCACGGAAGAAATAACTGCCAGTATAAATGAATTATCCAGCATAACATCCAAAATACGTGATAGTATTCTAAATATAGAAAACAGCTCCATACAAGCAAGAGACATGTTGAAACAAGACAAGGATACGCTAGACAACTTAAGCCCTCTTTTGAACGAATTGATAGAAGTCATCCGTATGGCCTCAGATGATAACCTAAAGCTTCAGGAATCATCCAAAAAGATCAATAAGATAATAGAATATATTAGCTCGATAGCAAAACAAACAAACTTGTTATCTCTAAACGCCTCCATAGAGGCAGCCAGAGCTGGAGAGACAGGTAAGGGATTCTCCGTAGTATCGTTGGAAATCAAAAAACTTGCAGATGAAACCAAGAACTCTGTGGCCGAAATCTCACCCATAATCAAGGAGATCAATGACCGAGTATCGAGATCAAATACAGCCATGAACTCATGTATAGATAAGCTTAAAGAAGTTGAAAAAGTATCAGCTTTTTCCAGGGAAATTATTACAAAAATAGAAAACGCCATAGAAAAAATCGGAGCTGCCTTGACCGAGTTGACAGATATGTCATCAACCCAAATGGGGGCTTTAAATGAGATCGAAGGGGCTTCAAATTCAATTGCAAAATCAGTAGAAGAAACTTACAATACAATTGTAAATCTTTCCAAAGATATCGATATCCAAAAGGACAAAAACGCTCAATTAGCGCAATTTAGCGATAAGCTATGCGATACGGCCTTAAGTTTACAGACATTGATGGCCAATCTTAAAACTGATAAAGAAATCATATTTGGCGTAAATCCCTTTACATCCCCCGAAAACATAAAGCAAATGTACGCCCCTATCCTTGAGAGACTATGTAAAAATATTGGATATAAGGCAAGAATTATCATCGTGAAGGATTACGATGCCTTAATAGATGGGATGGCAAAGGGCTTGATCGACGTCGGATGGTTTTCCCCCTTCGCCTATGTAACGGCACACAAAAAAATAGGAGTTAAACCGATAGCAACACCAAGGGTTAATAGCAAGTTTTCTTATAGAGGATATATAATTACCAAGAAATCCAGCGGCATACGATCCCTATCTGATTTAAAGGGAAAGCATTTTGGTTACGTTGACCCCCAAAGCGCATCGGGATACTTATACGCAAGGCACATACTGAAATCCAACGGTCTTGACCCGGACAGGATCTTTAGCAAGGTATCTTTTATGGGAACTCACGATAATGTTATTAAGGCAGTCTTGAGCGGCGAAATAGACGCCGGAGCGACATACAATGAAGCAATGGATATGGCAAAGGCCAAGGGGTTAGATGTGAACGCACTGGAAATCATAGCTGAAACGGAGGATATACCGAAGGATGCCATAGCGGTCAATCCAAATATGCCTGACGAAGTAGCTTCATTATTACAAAATGCCTTCGTAGAATTCAAGGAATTTCAAGGGCTTAAAACTCCTGTCGACGGTTTCGTTGCCAGCGATGATAAAAGATACGATGTCATAAGGACAATAGCTTAAATTAAAATGTCCGGGCTTTGATGAGCCCGGACATTTTAATTTAAGCTATGATCAAACGATGTAGTTTATAAACGTTGTGATTACTATTGCGTTGGCAAAATCTATCAAAAAGGCACCAACAATGGGAACGACAAAAAATGCCCTTGGAGCCTCTCCAAACCTCTCAACAACGGACCTCATATTTGCCATGGCATTGGGCGTCGCCCCTAAGCCAAACCCACAAAAACCTGCAGTTATTACGGCAGAATCATAGTCTCTACCGCACAAGTTATATGCTACAAACATGGCATAAACTGCCATAATAAACGTCTGACTCATAAGTATTACAAGCATAGGAGCAGCCAAATCCAACAGCTCCCACAGCCTCAGGTTTATCAAGGCAAGGGACAAAAACATATTAAGGCCTATAGCACCAATCGTTTCCACTGCCTTCTGGTTAATTGTCCATTTTTGGGTAAAATGACCCAAGTTCAGTATAATCGCTGCAATTATCATGGAACTCACGTATGCCGGCAATGTTATCCCGTGTCTCTTGAAGAAGTTCGCCAGCACTGCGCCTAATCCTATGGCAGCCAGCAAAAAGGCGAAATTTTTCATCAAGCTATCATATGAAAGTTTTTCGTCCCCGTTTCCATTTACAAAATCGAGATCGTACTTCTCCGGATGAGGTTGAAGGTGATTTCTCTCTATCTAGAATCTTCCTATGGGACCTCCGATTAACGACCCAGCCACAAGCCCGAATGTAGCAGCAGCCATAGCTGCTGTCATAGCGCCATTCAACCCTAGATCCTCAAGCAGCGGGGCAAAGGCAGCTCCCGTACCGTGTCCGCCTGTCATTGTGACAGAACCGGTCACTAAGCCTAAAAGCGGGTTTTGATTCAATATTTTAGCGAGAGTAACACCAACCCCACATTGAATTACACAGAGCACCACAGCACATAACCAAAAAATTACAACCTGAAGCCCTCCTCTTTTTATCAGTTCGATGCTCGCCGTAAATCCTATCGATGTAAAAAATATCATCATAAATGGGGATTGCAACGTGGTATCCATCTCCAGGGTAAGCAATCCTGTTTCCCTGAATATTAAGTTAGCAGCAGCAAAAATTAGCCCTCCAACCACAGGATCCGGAATACAAAATTTGTACAATATCGGCACCTTAGATTTCACGTAACCACCAAAGTAAAAGACTACGGCAGCCAATGCAGCTGTCTGCATCATATCGAGCTTAACGATCATAATTCGATCCCTCCGATAGATTAAGTGTAATTATGCTGTAAATAACACTAATAATTATGGAGTTATAGCACCTAACAAAATATTATATAGCTTCAAAGGTTATAGTAAAGTAATTTTAAGTATACTTTCATCAATTTACCTCCTATTATTAAGAAATCATTAGATAAAGCAAACTTATCACATCTTTCAGCAATTTTTTATGATCATATTGCTATCTTTTAACTGTACTTTAAAATAACACTTTCACTTTAACGCAGGAAGAGGGGGTTTCCCCCCTCTTCCTGTTGTTGCATATATAGTTGTTTATCTAGCCAAATGCTCCTACTTTATTGAAAGATATTTTTTAGGTACCTCTATCTCAGTCATGCCGAGATATCCTTTGCCAAATACATACGTATCCTGGTAAACCATGATGTAATTTGTCCTTTCAACCCCCGTGCTAACGTCTGTATAACGACTACCGTTAACCTTTATGCCCGGCGTAATGCCCTTGCACGCAGCTATGAAATCCTCGACGGTGAGTTTAGCCTTTCCCTCTACTACCCTCTTTCCCAATTCACCTAAGCCGGCCGTGACAACATAGGGATGAGAGTAAACCCATGTGCCAAGTCGTCCGCTAGCTCCCTTTTGCTTTATAACTTCTTCTATCTTTTTGACTATCTCCGGGAAGTTGCCCTTCTCAGCCGTCAAATCCAATCCCAGCGCTCCCGGATATCCCATTAAAGGAGAGGCGTAATCGGGTTCGACAAAATATCCTCCGTAATTTACAATTTGCCTGATCAACGGCTCGGTCTGAGCGTCGTTAGTGCAGAAGAAGGCAGTTTCCTTGCCATATTTCTCTAGCCATGCGGGCACTTTTTCCAATATGAACTGTTGGGCTCCAGCCACACCGACATCGCTCACCGGGTCTGGTGCCGTTTCAAAGTGAAAATTAACTCCGATGTCCTTGCATGTAGCTTCCATTATGTTGCGCCTTCTTGAAAGCAGCTCATAACTCATGTGCCTGGGGAAGGAAATATGAACGAAGTTCTTTGCGCCCATCTTTTTGGCAGCGACGGGAAGGAGGTAACCCCTATATATATCATTCGCATTCACAGTCAGATCAGCTACAGAAGATATGACGCCCGGATCCTCTTGCGAGTTTCCGGCTAAACACAATATATCCGGCCTTTTTTCCTTGACCCTCCTAAATGCTTCGGTGGTGCCCGGGACGGCCGTGCTGGCGATGATCACTTTCATCTTTGGATCATCCGCAAGGCCTACTATCTGGCTTATCGTAGTTTCCATCTCTTGCATGAAGTTATCGGGATAGGTGACGTGCTTTACCATACCTCCGTGGGCCTCATCCCCATATATCTCCATCAGTTTCTCGGCACCGCGAAGTTCGTCTTCCTGTTGCGATACGGTTCCAGTCATGACGCCAATATGAAAAGGCGCTGCCGCATACGACACACCACACCCGCATAAAACAACTAGCGCCACAGCCGCGAGCATCAAAACAAAACTACCGGCTTTTTTCACGTACTTTCCCTCCCCTTAATAAAATATACAAAACATAATGTTGCAACAATCCCAAAATGAATTATTGCACCAAAAAAGGATAGGGTCAATGCTTTAAATACTTATGACAGATCATTGTCAGGCCTTTGCGTCTATCTCGCACTCAATCCCTTAACTGCATCTACGAGCCTATCTACCTCTTCCTTCGTGTTGTATAAAGAAATGCCGATCCTCGTAAGGCCACCACTTTCAAGCAATCCCAATATTTCTACGGGACGTATCGCATAAAAGTGACCATCCCATGCCAGTATCCCCTTTTCGTTCAAATGCTTGCACACCTGGATGGGATCATGACCCTCAAGGGTGAAGGATATGGTAGGGGCGCGGCGACTTCCATCAAAGTGTGGACCATATATCGTTACGCCGGGAATGGATCCCAAGTTCTTGTAGGCGTACAAAGCAAGTTCGTGCTCGTAGGAGGATATCTTTTCCATAGCGGATACAAGTTTTTCTCTCAAAGTATTGCCCTTCCCGTAAGTCGAGATATATTCGATGGCAGCCTTGACTCCAGCTATGCCCTCGTGATTTAGGGTGCCGGTCTCGATGCGATAGGGAGCTTTATGGTCTTGAGTGCAAACCCTTTCGCAGTCTAGCTGCTCGAGCAAACCTTCCCTGGCATATAAGATCCCAACGTGAGGGCCATAAAACTTATATGCAGAACATAGCAAGAAGTCCACTCCCAGGGATTTAACATCTATGGAAAAATGAGGGGCGTAATGGACCGCATCGACCGAAAGGTAAGCCCCAACATCATAGGTCCAACGCCTGACTGTGGCAACGTCGTTAACAGTCCCTAGGGCATTAGAAGAAAAACCCATTGCGACGAGGCGCGTGTTTTCCGTCATCTTCTTGCGAAAATCGTCCATATTAAGCGTACCGTTTGGAAGAAGTTTCACCTCGCGAACGATAACTCCACGCTCCCTTAGTCGCAACCATGGACCGCGATTTGCCTCGTGATCCAACTGGGTGATGAGAACCTCGTCACCCGGTCGCAAGGACCTTTCCATGGCTCTGCTTAGGGCATAGTTCAACGTAGTCATATTTTGTCCAAAGGAGATGGTATTACCGCCTTCCGCTCCCAAGAAAGCTGCGACGGCATTTCTTGCCTCTGCTATTAACCTGTCGGATTCCATCGTGGTTACGAAATAACCATGGGAATTAGCGTTACAATTCGTAAAATAAGCCGTGACAGCATCCATCACTGCCTTCGGTACCTGTGTTCCACCAGGACCGTCAAAATAGGCTAAAACATGACCGTTATAGGTCCGATCAAGGGAGGGAAAATCTTTCCTGCGCAACTCAAATTCTCGATATAAGTCATCCATCAGTTTATCCTCCCGTCATCAATATGGATAGACACAAGACTTATTATACTCAAAAAAGGGCAGTAACCCTCATATGGTCATAAGATTTAAAAATTTTTTCTCCTTGCCCTTTAAACCATCACCACAAAAAGCTCCATGGGAATATCTGCGGTAAGCCTTTGCGCTCCCTTGTCCGTAACGAGGTAATCGTCTTCCACCCTCATGCCGCCATAGCCTTCCATATAAACGCCCGGCTCGACGGTTACAACGTCTCCCTCTTCGAGCACATCCGTAGATCTCGACGATAGTCTGGGCATTTCATGAACCTCAAGGCCAATCCCATGTCCTAAGCTGTGCGTAAAATATTTATCCAGGCCTCGATTGGCTAAAATTTGCCTTGCTGCAGCATCGACATCCCTAGCGGCAACTCCAGGTTTTATCCTTGAAACCGCTTCGATATGGGCCATACACAGCAAGCTATGAATCTCCACGGCCTTTTTAGATGGAGACCCTATATAGACGTTCCTGGTTATATCGGAAACGTAACCTTCATATCTGGCGCCAAAATCGATCGTAGCCCATTCGCCCTTTTGCCACTCCCGCAAGGTAGGTCTGCCGTGAGGGAGGGCAGACCTTTCACCCGAAGCGACTATGAAACCCGTATCTCCCCAACCGCCTTCTGCGCCTAAAAGCCTCATTTCATACTCCAGCCTTGCGGCTACTTCCGTTTCTTTGATGCCAGGCCTAATATCGTTTAATATGTTTAAAAAGGCCTTACTGGCCTGCTCGGCGGCTTTTTTAATGAGTTCAACTTCTTCTTGCGATTTTTTTCGCCTACAAACAGCTAAGGCATCCGACACATCGACCAATTCGAATCCAAGCCGTGCTAATTTAAGGTATAAATAGCTTGGCAGGGTCTTAGCGTTAATGCCAATCGTTTTAGCGCCTAAATCTCTCAGCAATGACTCCACTAAAGCAATATCTTCATTATTGCCTTTATCTATCACAGTAAAAGGTGATTGTTCCCTAGCCTGCAAGATATACCTGCCGTCAGTGATTAAAAACCTTTCCCTTGGGCCAAATATTAGAACGCCGCTTGTGCCTCGAAAACCGGAAAAATAGTACAAGTCTTCCCACCCGACACCCTCGATATTAAAAAGCACCACGGCATCGATGCCGTTTGGCCACAAGCTTTTACCAACCCTGCTGTGTCTATCAAGGATCAAATTACGATTCATCAAAACTCATTACCATCCTTTTTATTTATCGTATAGTCAAATACTTTTCGGGGACCTTGAGCTTTGTCAAACCAAGATAGCCTTTCCCAAATACGTAGGTATCCTGGTAAACCATCATGAAATTCTTTCTTTCGACGCCCGTGCCCAGATCTAAATAATAACTCCCATTCCACGCCGCCCCAGGAGTAAACTTCTCATATGCAGCAACTAAGTCCTTTAATGTTATACTTGCCTTTTTGTCTATAACCCTTTTAGCAAACTCCCCTAGTGCGGCAGTCGTACAATATGCGTGAGAATAAGTAGCGGTGCCAAGACGTCCTGAAGCTCCTTTTTGAATGATTACTTCTTCAATCTTCTTTATTATTGCTGGAAAATTACCCTTCTCTGCAGATAAATCTATACCTAGTGCACCAGGATACCCTAACAGAGGTGAAGGGACGTTCGGTTCAACAAAATAACCGCCATAATTTACCACTTGCCTGATCAAAGGTTCAGTTTGCGCATCATTCGTGCAATAGAACGCTGTTTTCTTGCCGTATTTTTCAAGCCAGGCTGGTACCTTTTCTAGGATGAATTGTTGTGCTCCTGCTACACCAACATCGCTTACCGGATCCGGAGCCGATTCAAAATGGAACTTCACTCCTATGTCCTTGCAAGTTGCTTCCATTATGTTACGCCTTCTAGATAGAAGCTCATAGCTCATGTGTCTTGGGAAAGATATATGCACAAAGTCAGTTGCACCCATCATCTTTGCGGCTACAGGGATCAGATACCCTTTATAAATATCATTTAGGTTTGCGCATGCATCTGCTATCGAACATATGACAGCTGGGTCTTCATGCGGCTCACCGGCGAAACATAGAATATCGGGCCTTTTATCCTTCACTCTCCTAAATGCCTCCGTGGTGCCAGGGACTGCTTCGTTAACGATAATGGCTTTCATCAGAGGATCATCTGCTAAAGACGCAATTTGGCTGATAGTTGTTTCCATTTCCTGCATAAAGTTATCTGGATATGTAACGTGTTTTATTATGCCGCCTTTAGTCTCGTCTCCGTATTCCTCGATAAGCCTTTCTGCCCCCCGAAGCTGATCTTCGCCTTGAGAAACGGTCCCAGTCACAATACCAATATGGTACGGCGCTGCAGCATAAGCCAGGCTATTTCCACACAAAACAAATAAAGCAATTGTTAGAAGTATCAATACCATTCTTTTACTCCTCATGATTTTCCCCCCGTCAAGTCTAGATTGCAAAGTATTTTTGCCATATGCTAAATTGTAGCAGAACTTGCCAGCGTCACTGCTGCATCAACCCACCGCCATACTTTATCGGCAGAATCGCATTGCACTTGAATTGTTCTCCCATCCAACCTTTTTATCCCTGGCAAGTAAGAAACCGTATCACATTGAGAGGTCTGTCTAAAAGTGATCTCCAAATTATAGGGGCACTCGAAAAGATCTTGAGAAATGTAGGTCGAATTAAAGGTTTTTAAGGCCCTTGCGGCAGCATCTTTCAATAGTTGATAGGTCTCTTCAGGGGGCAAAAGGGTGGCGCAACTATTGGAACGGCCCTCTTTTACTGCACATGTTACAATCCTTTCATTATCGAAGAGCATTTTTGCTTCTTCAGAGACCGCCTTATCTCCAGTAACCAAAACAACGGGGACCTTACTTTCCATACACACTGCTGCATTAAGCCCAGTTTCGCCTACTAACGTTCCATTAAGTTTAACACTAAATATTGTTTTACTTGATACTGTGTGATCCAGTATAGCATTAACAGTTCCAGCCATAGCATGATAAGCCACAAAAAACGCGCAATCGCAACCATCTTTTATGCCTTCTGCCATTGCCAAAGGTTTAAGGTTGCCGGAGATAAGCCTGACATTTTGGGGAAGCTGTGATACATCTACGTTTATCATTCGGGCATGAGAATCGTTAACAAGTATTTCTGTTGCCCCTCCCTCAAAAGCACCGTCTATTACAGCCTTAAGATCATGAAGTTGCATTTTACAACCAAAGGCATACTCAGACGGCGATTCTGCCCGTACTTGAAGGGGGTTAACTACTCCAGTTGCGCCTTCCATATCCACGCTTATATAAATCTTCACAATAGCTCACCTCAAATTTGAGATTTTATTTAATTATAATCGCTTTTTTCTTTATTCATAAATTAAGATTAAGTATAAAAAGATCTTTTACCTATCAATTAAAGTATTAGGCTGATCAAAAATACAGACACTTTAATAATATAAATACTAGCAATTCAAATGCCAGTTTTTTCAATATTAGGAGCAACTTAAATATCCTTTTCATTTATGTTTCCATCCCTCATAGGAAGTTCAAAAACTATGATGGGGTTTACCGCAGCGCCTTGGCTCTCTATGTGTTTCCATCCCTCATAGGAAGTTCAAAAACGTTCTATTCTGTCGTATTCCGGGTCATAATCGCTATGTTTCCATCCCTCATAGGAAGTTCAAAAACGAGTATTGTTTTTACGTTTTGCAAGACTTCTTCTCCGTTTCCATCTCTCATAGGAAGTTCAAAAACCGGGAAAGCTCAGATACGACCTTATCCCGCCCTTTGCCCGTTTCCATCCCTCATAGGAAGTTCAAAAACGAGTGCAATGCGGGCGAGAATGACAGGAGGTGACGGGTTTCCATCCCTCATAGGAAGTTCAAAAACTGGGAAGAAGATCCCATTGGCGGCGGCCGGTGCCTGGCGTTTCCATCCCTCATAGGAAGTTCAAAAACCTAAGCCATATTTCATAAATTGGCTGGCAAAAGTCGTGTTTCCATCCCTCATAGGAAGTTCAAAAACGAGGAAGAATTTACAACCTGTGCTGCTGTTTTATCAGTTTCCATCCCTCATAGGAAGTTCAAAAACCCCGCCTGCCGTCCGACGCGCCCGCCGAATATGCCGGTTTCCATCCCTCATAGGAAGTTCAAAAACTATAAACAGCTTGAGGAGGGACAAAGAAAATGAAAAGGAGTTTCCATCCCTCATAGGAAGTTCAAAAACAAGTCCCTACTGAGCCTGACGCTGTCGCTGATGCTCTGTTTCCATCCCTCATAGGAAGTTCAAAAACAAGTCCCTACTGAGCCTGACGCTGTCGCTGATGCTCTGTTTCCATCCCTCATAGGAAGTTCAAAAACCAGCAAAAGCGTGGGCGAGGGCGGAATGGCATGGGCCTGCGCGTTTCCATCCCTCATAGGAAGTTCAAAAACACGTTGGGCATATCGAAGTCTGCGGTCGAATACAAGCGGTTTCCATCCCTCATAGGAAGTTCAAAAACAAGGGATCGGCCTTGTGTATGCCTACGGGGATGAAGGTTTCCATCCCTCATAGGAAGTTCAAAAACACTTGATGGCGAGATGGACTATGTCAGAAAGGTAATGCGTTTCCATCCCTCATAGGAAGTTCAAAAACTCGCTTGTTGCGTAACTTCACACGTGTCGCCAACCCGTTTCCATCCCTCATAGGAAGTTCAAAAACATGTCTTGCCGCTTCTGACTGCCCCGGATAGTATGTTCGTTTCCATCCCTCATAGGAAGTTCAAAAACGTGCTTGGTGATGAAGACGCGGCAATCGAGGAGGAGGAGTTTCCATCCCTCATAGGAAGTTCAAAAACGAGGAACAGGCGAGGCTAAGGAGGACGTTGGAAGAGGGTTTCCATCCCTCATAGGAAGTTCAAAAACCAGGGTACTGGTCATAGATGACCTCGGGATTGAAGAGTTTCCATCCCTCATAGGAAGTTCAAAAACTCGCGCTCCAGCCCCTCACGGAGCGCTTTGTTTTCAGCCTGTTTCCATCCCTCATAGGAAGTTCAAAAACTTTACGGGTACAGCTGGGACGCGTGGAAGGCGGAAGTGGTTTCCATCCCTCATAGGAAGTTCAAAAACGAGTTAAAGGTCAAACCGTTTCGGCGCCTGTAACGTGTTTCCATCCCTCATAGGAAGTTCAAAAACGGGAGTGGGTAGAGGACGGAAGGATATTTGGGACGAGTTTCCATCCCTCATAGGAAGTTCAAAAACCCGCCCTCTATTTCAAGGATTAACTCAAAGCATTCGTGTTTCCATCCCTCATAGGAAGTTCAAAAACTGAAATGAAATGTTCTATTTTGTCTTTTAGAAGTTTGTTTCCATCCCTCATAGGAAGTTCAAAAACACGCACGGAAACACAGTGACAGAAACATTGAGGAGAGTTTCCATCCCTCATAGGAAGTTCAAAAACTTGTGGAACGGGCGCGAGGTCTCGCTTGCGATTTCGGTTTCCATCCCTCATAGGAAGTTCAAAAACCCTAGCCGCTAGGCACGGGCACGAGGCCACTTGTGAGTTTCCATCCCTCATAGGAAGTTCAAAAACGGAGGTACGGGCGGCACAACAGGGCGTCTACATTCCGTTTCCATCCCTCATAGGAAGTTCAAAAACTTGGAGCTTATTTTGCAAGCAGCTCATACGAAGCGGTGTTTCCATCCCTCATAGGAAGTTCAAAAACTATTTTCATATGACATGAATGGCATATCGACATAAGATGTTTCCATCCCTCATAGGAAGTTCAAAAACTACGATCCGCAGTATCTCGAAACGCTGTTCGCAGCGGTTTCCATCCCTCATAGGAAGTTCAAAAACGAGGAGGAAATAAAATGAAAAGACTTTGGCAGAAACAGTTTCCATCCCTCATAGGAAGTTCAAAAACTCCTGTACATGTCGGCCCATTCGCTCACTGTGATCGTTTCCATCCCTCATAGGAAGTTCAAAAACCTGCCATCATATATAATCCTTCGCTTTCCTTATAAAGTTTCCATCCCTCATAGGAAGTTCAAAAACCCGTCGCATACATTGATTCTACCGTATTTTAGCCATGTAGGCTATATTGTGTCCTATTTATTTTTCAAGGTTCCATGAACACCAACATTTATGATGGTAACGATAAAATAGCCATTTTGTTAGGTTGTGTCGATCTCCCGGGATTTATGCACTATTGAATGTCGACACAGCTAAATAAAAATTTCACTTGACCCTTTCTCTTTACCTATAACCTCTCGGGAGGTGTAACGCTCGGATCTCCATGTATAAAATATAACACTGTCATAATCATCTTTTATAACTTTGCAAACCTCACGTTTAAGGGATGCAAACGTAGCAGGGGTAAGGTCTCCTTCTAATACGGAATTTTGAATCCAACTAAGGTATTTACGACCAATCTTTAGCACTTTATTCACGCGCTCTTCCCCAACATCATAAATCATCAATACAAAAATAAATGGCACCCCCATTTTTAACAACAGTTACCATCGCATCGAGAAAGGCTCATATTCTTCGTCATCAAGTATATGCTTTTCTAATTTATAAGCCTCCATTCTAAGTAAACTGCGATAGCTTACGTTTCTATTTAACCTGGGATGTTGTATTGTCGCCATCAACCGTTCTTCCCAGGCTTGTAATACGATTTGCACCCCCTTTTCGGACAAAAATATACCTCCGCCAGCTTGACCCGCAAAATGTTTGGCTTGAATTTGTTTTTTATTTATCAAAGAAAATATCAATCGGTCTACCAAAATTGGTTTGAATATCTCCGCAATATCAAGATTTAAACTAAAACGCCTAAAATTAGTCTCATGAAGGAACCCTATACGAGGATCGAGGTGTGTTTTATAGATTTGCGCCAAGGTCGTCACATAACATAAGGAATTCAAAAAGCTTATGAGTGCGTTCAATCTATTCTGAGGAGGTCTTTTGCTTCTATTTTCCATCGTAAAAGTACCACCACCTGTTATTACATCAAATGCAGAATAATATCTGTCTCGTGCGTTGCCCTCTATGGCCATTAGCTCAAGTATTCCGTTTTGTCTCTGACTTAATTCGTTAAAATTATCCATAGCTTCTATTGTTTGACCCAACGCTAAATCTGCGTGTCTAAAATAATACAGCAAAACTATCTTCATATTATTAATAGCGCCTGCTACAAATTTTTTTGCTAAAACTAATCTTTTTTCAGCATCAAGGCAATTTCTTGCTTGCGCTAAAATAACAGCACCGGAATTCATGTGTTCTCTAGGATAGTATGTCCCCTGATAGTAATGGTGATGATTAAAGAAGTGTAACATAATCTTGTTTGAAGTACAAAATTCAAGAAAACGCTTATTTAAATCTACTTCGCCAAATATAAATATCTCATCGGTGGTTTCTACTGGTACAAATTTTCTTTCATTCTCATTTTCAATTACAATTGTATTATCCTTACGCTTAAGGTTACCCGAAGAAAGGATGTAGATACATTTACCCATTACTTATCAGCTCCAGCATAGTTCTTTATAAGCACAGTGCTTGCAATACTTGCACTCTTGCGCTTTAGGGGGACAGGGTGATACCACAATGTCTTTAATTTCGATATAAATTTCATCAAGTTTCGATTGTAAATCTTCGGTTATGGAGACATCCTCGCGTCTTCTTTCCTCCGGGAAAAGAAGCTCGCCTCTTGCTGCAATTCCAGATTTTGCAAGTTCATAAAGATAATGGGCTAGCTGCAATCGAGCGGCTTCTATAGAGCGACTGCTCTTTTTTATCTCGCCTATTACCAAAACACCCTTCTCTTCTTTAAGAAGGTCAAATTTACTGTCCCCAAAGCTAACGCTGTGACGAACCCTCTCGTAGGAAGATTCATCGATTAACCTTCCAAGCTTAAGGAATTCATCTTCCTTATCAGCCTCAACGCCATGAGATATCAACCAGACCTGACGTTTACATATAAGACAATACCATACCAAAGTTCCGCCTATCCTTGGTAACTCAGAGAAAACAGGCACCTTCCTCATCCTCGCTGTCTTTAGTCAAGTTAAACCCACTAATGTGATCGTATACATGTTTCCTGCCTTCCTTAGTAAGAAACCAACATTGAAACCTTGCATTGAAATCAAGCGGAGGTAATTCATCTTGAAACGCTATGGTAGCCAGCTTATTTCGCCACGATTCGAGTGCTTTTAGAGGTACTTCAATCATGTATTGAAGCAATTTACGATGCAGATGCCTTTTTTCATTTAAGTTTTCTAGTGTCCACTTAGTGTTTATAAGTTTTTCAAACATTGGACGCACAGTGTTGTTTTGTTCCACATACACTTCAGCCGACAAGGGATCATAATGTTTGTCTATAAGGTTTGGTCTATCTTGAGGTCCCCACCTGCCATCGCATAAATTTTTCCATATACCCTTATCTTGCAGCCTCTCCGTGATGTCTCTGTAGTAACTGTCAACTTTTATCGGCGCCATGTTTTCTTCGAAGATGTTTATTCTGTCTTCCTGGCGAAGCGTCGACCGTGAGCTATCTAAAAGTATGTCATCGTAAACCATATTAGAAAAAGATTTACCCTGTTCGTTCATGAGCTCCGCAACAAGCACTAAACCACCCCTTTCGGACCTGCTGTGTCTGTTGCATCTTCCGGCTACCTGAACGACACTATCCAAAGGCCCCAGATCGCGAAATACCCAGTCGAAATCCAAATCTACTCCTGCTTCGACAACCTGAGTCGATACTAAATAATGTTGTATTTTTTTCTTTTCCAGATACCTTAAAAGCCTCATCGTTAAACGTCTGTGATGCGGAGTCATCCAAGTTGATAAAAAGTAAACAGGTGCACCCATGGCGTTTTTGATCATCCTATAAACTTCAACTGCAGATTTTCTGGTATTAAGTACAATCAGTCCTGATTTTTCATACAACCTTTCGATATGATCCTCAAGAAGACTGGGTAATTCATTCAATTGATACTTGTGAGGAAGTATTTTATATGTATGTCTATTATAAGGAAATGACAGCCCCTTGGGAGATAATTCGATTCCCTTTATTATATAAGGTTGGGTTGCCGTCATAAGGATATAGCTGGTGTGTAGTTTATCGCTCAGGTATTGTAAGGTTTCCCCAAAACCGTGCCAATATCTTGGATTTATCGTCTGTGGCTCGTCCATGATTACAACTGCATCGCTCAAACGATGAAAGTCAATTGTATCGTTGGCCTTCGGGCTGTAGATACTCTCCCAGAGTTGAACCATTGTCGTTAATATCACCGGCGCATCCCAATACCTGAAAAATGTCTTCATGCGAGTCATGGGATCCTGGTTTTTTTCGCTCGTCTCTACAAGTGTAGATAGACTATGATCTTCCTGCACATCTTCTTCTCCAAAAAGACCTTTTGCCACCAAGGAGTTTTGTTCAACTATACTGATAAAAGGTAAGGCGTAAATGATGGTTTTGCTGCCCAGTTTATGTGCCATCCTACGAGCAATATCCAGGCCTGTAATTGTCTTACCTGCTCCTGTAGGCAAGGTTAAAGTGAAAAGGCCCGGATGTTCAATGTCGTCCACCGATCTAATGCAAGCTTCGCGAGTCTGTTGTCTCCATGCATCCAATGGGCTGCTTTCTCGTCCCGAAAAATCCGGCTCCTTAAAAAGAGGCAAATGATGCATCTTGAGACCTCTCACGCCTATCGCATCCATACGATCAGCAGTTATAAGAAGAGAGTAAAGTAACCGATAAAACAACCACGTCTGTGCGTTGAGTATCTTCTTACGCTTTAGCATTAATGCTTCTGCGTAATCTTCCCATTGTTCTTCACTTAAGAAAATGTTCCAGGTGGGGACCAATTTCTTCATCGCATCCTTTTGTTCCTTAAAGGCCTGCTTATTATGCTGCACCCAAAAATCTAAAGCTTCGCCCCCATCGACCATATATGTATGATGTCGTCTTACTGCCTCAGCCAACCAAATATCAGAGAAACTATCTTCATTCGTGTGGAACTTTGATAGGTTAAGAGCAAACCAGGCAGAGGGCAAGGCATGATCTATGCCATCACCTCTGCCATTAAGGTAATCCTGAAACAAGGGATGCGCTTTCCCAAGATCATGGGTAATACCCGCTATTTCAATGTCTATATCGGGAAGGATCGACTTTAATCCATGATATTGAGCCATATCGCTCATCAGGCGATATGTACCGTTAAGATGATCCTTTAAAGGTCTCTCAGGGTGGCTTTTAAGCTCACCATCGAGGAAACCAGGCGACCACATCGTTCCCGCACTTTGTAACATCTCCCGCTCCTTTGTTTATCAAAAGCTTTTTTTGCGGAGACGGAGAATATAGAACCTCGATGCTTTCAATAAATTTTCTAGTCACATCCATCTTAAAGGGCATCTCTTCCTTAAACGTTCCACCGACATCTAGGATATTTAAGATCCTTACTTTTTCGTTCCACGGCACAACGCTATCAACGAAAACCTCATCTTCTGTCAGCGATTGATTGCTAAACTGGCCAATATAGACGACATTGGCTATAGCATATGCCGTACCCAGATAAGGGGTAAATTTAAAGCTATCCTTCTCTAACATACACCGTAGCTTATCCTCAATTCCACCGTCAACGAATATACGATACTTGGGATTAATCACAAATTGATGTTTTACCTGGATATGCGGACTTTTTTGTGGCTGTTTTACGTTCCAAAAATTTATGGCATGCCACATCCATGATATATCGCTCAGTAATGCTACTGAAACCTTAGTGCCAATGAGAGATTCCCAATATTTGGCATTACAGCCATCATCGTTGCTACCATTAGATATTCCAACTATTCCGGAAATTAAACCGGCTATGGCTGTGGGAGGCGGGAAGGCAAAAGATATTGATGAGGTCGTAGTATACGGTTTTCGAAACATCGCCATTTGCCCCGAAACATCAAATACAACTGGCATGTCCTTTCACCTGACCTCTATTTTCAGTTTGCCCCCAAAAATCTCCTCCAACTTATCTAGCGGTTCAACCTGAACAGCTGCATCCTTAACGATTCTTACTGATTCTATTTTGTCCTCTATAAGAGATGCCTTGTCTGCAACCTCGCTAATGTCCAACTTAACTTCATCAATGGACCTCAAGGCCAACTGTTCATCATCAGTTAAAGGATCTCCTTTTAATGATTTGAGCACAACTCTTTCATCTAAAGACCCTAAGGCTCCATCAAAACCTGCAACGTATTTAAATTCGATGAGAAGTCTAGGGGTATGCCCTATTTTGCTTCTTGTTATCAAATTGGCCGTACCTTTCCAAAGGGCCTCAAACAGGGCATCGAGATCGTCATCGGACGCGTTGGTCTGGCTAGAGGCATACTGATTGGCGATGCCGTAAACAGCTATCAATGCAAATGGTACAATGTATTCGTTGCGAAATGAGCGCTGCTCGCTGGCTTCCTTTGTAGCAAAGGCCGCTGTACCTTGGACAAATTTTGCCTCAGCCCTATGTAGCGATCGACCCCACTTGAATTGTACCGGGCCAGTCCATGAAAATGCCTCTTTACCAAGAGCATAGGTTGCTCCAAACAACCTGGTATCGATGCATTGCGAAAGTATCTCTCTTCCTGTATCGCGATTAAACCTTTCTTTTAACTCGCTTACACGATTTGCAAGTGTCTTAGCTTCTCCGTCAACAAAGATGTCCTTACCTTCCCTAAGCCATTGATCTCGAACAGTACGTTTAATCCTTACATCTGAAACCATTATTTGACCGGACTCTTCATCATATCTTGGATGATTGGCATCCAAAGGATCGCCGTTGGGATTGGCATCTTTGACCGAGTAAACAAACAAATACTCCCGCCTGTTTTCAAATGACATCTTGAGTTTCCTCCTCCATCGTAGGTTCTATCTCAGAAACATCTTTCTTACCAAAAATCGTCCAGAAGTACTTGCGAGCGTTCAAAAAGGCCACGGAGAACACGAAGTTGCCGTCCACGCCTAAGTCACGCCCTTTGTCATCTTTTTGCAAGATTAACTCTCCAGCCTTTGCACATAGGGATTCAATCATATCGGCATAATCGAGATGATAAGCCCTTACGAGCTCAGGGACCCTCGCAAGATGCTTAAACAGATCTCTTTTGTTCATACGTCCAAAATTAAGTTGTTTGAAAAGCGGAGATGTACTTATATCTTCAGGCGAGCCTTGAAAATCCCCCTTGACCTGAGATCTTGCTATAAAGCCCAACACAACCCCAGCTAAAAAAACACCCCTACCACTTTTAGTCTTAAGGTATGGATCCGTGAATTCATCGAAGAAATCCAGCTTCATAAATTAACTCACCTCCTACCGTTCACCTTACCTAAAAACTCCAATACCGCCATCATCTTTCTAAGCTCCCAGTGTCCATATCTGATCCATTGAGTATCTGCAAATAACCCGGCAAATCTAGAGACCATCAGCTGTTTAACGAATTCTACATCCACTGTTTTGCCGCCAAGTAATTTGCTAATGATGTTTATTATCCGCTTGCGCATGATGTTTTTGTCAGCTTCGTCTTTTCCAGATAGGGATATTAAGGTAGAATAAATAGTTCTAAATGCCTGATCAAGATCGACACCTATGTCTCCGGGTCGAAATTCAGTCTTTCCAGCATCCTTCCAAAGCAATACCTTATAAGTCTCCTGCCACAGCCTTTCCAGGCATTTTAACCTCGATGGAGGCACATCTTCCACCATTACGTGCAATCGCTCCTGGGCTTGGTTCTTTTCCCAAAAAATAAAATGGTAAACTAAAATTTCATCCTGCTTTGCAAGGTAGCTAAACAATCTCTCGGCTTTCTTGAGGCCACTTTTAATGAAGTTCTCCACGTTGACTGCAACGTCATCAAGGTCTGTATTCCCGAAGATCAGTTCAGGGACTACATATATGTTCATCTTTGGGATGGTTTGCCTGTCAAGAAAACGTCCATTCAAAACCTCCCTTCCCATGGACATGACCGATATGCAGTCATCGCATAGTGGAAACACTTTTTCGCGGACGCCACGGCCATCTTTAATCCCCGGAAGAAAGCTTTCCTTGTCGAACGTTGAAAATTTAAAGATTTTATCCAGGTTTGCTCCAGATTCAGCCTTTGCGTGACACAAACTGCAAGTCGCAGACATCTTCCCGCCAATGTTTTGCTCTAATCTTGACTTGAAATGATTACGAAAAATCTCTAGCTCACCTGGATACAAAAAATTGCCGTTATCGTTAATTCCAAAGACTAAAATGTATAATCTTTTTTTGTCCTTCCAAAGTTCGGCAATTCTGTCCGCTTTTTCTTCAAGCTCCGACATTATAAGGTCTGCGCTCCCACTTGAAAACACGCCAATGTCTTCAAGTGGTTTTAATACTGTCTTGTAAATCTTATAATACCTGGAGTCGTTATCGTCCCTCCATGTTCCGCTTTTCCCAAGCAAAGCACCATTAGGGTTTGTAGTTGCCTTTCCCAACTTATATACAGGAGAGTATCTCCACTGGGTACTGGAACCAGGTGGTTCCCTGTAAAGCATTTTTTGTTTTGTCTCATTAATTTTGTCCGAATCGTTACTGTTCAAATAGTCTTTTAGGTCTATCTTCGCTATGCCAGTAACTTCCAAACATTTAGCATTCCTATCCCTTACATTCAGCCATATCCTTATTTCTCTGCCTTGTCTTTGATCGTCTTCTATTATCGGCATGGGAAGTTGCAGGAAACTGTCGATATCAGAAAAATAAGATTCTGCATTCTTATTTTTCGACCCTAATTCGACTTTGCCAAGTTCATAAACGGCCTTTAAAAATCCCATATCTTCACCTCCTTCCTCTCTCATTTGATAGAAGCTCTATACATCCAAACCCAGCGCTGTTTTTCGCGCCAAGTCCAGCATCCAAGGCTACTTGAAGCAAAACTTTCGGGCCATAAAGCCTAAATTTGCCACTCCACCCCTTTATAGGGCGATTATCCTCGGGGCTAAAAAACTTAACTTCCTCCTTTGCTCTGCTGGTAAATTCAATTTTTATTGTACCGTCCGGAATATCTTCTTGGGGGGCTATTATCTGAAATTTCTTAATCAGATTGGCATAAATTTGCTCGCTAAACTCTCTTTCTTTAGGGGAATAATAGTAGGTGAAATTGCTTCTATCATATTTTTTTAGTGTAGAATAACACACTATCGGGGAAAGAGTATGACACTCAATCTCTTCGCTATCAACACAAGGAGATTCAATTTTTACTTCTTTGCATGTAAGTAAATTATTTCCCAGCTTTATCTCGCCTAGCGATAAAGCATTGGTGGCCAGTTGTTTTAGAATTGAGTTAACAGGAGATGTAATCACTAACCTTATTGGAGGTTGAAAAAATACCAAGTCATCTTTTAGTTTTATAGGGACACTACTATAAAGCTTAGAGAAACTAAACAATTTAAAGTGGCGCTTACCTTCGTAAACGAACCCTTCATTATGGAGAAAATCAGCATATTCCGGATCCAACAAATTGTAAACCATAGCTTGAAGTAAATATTGATTTTTCCTCCCCAAAACCAAGCTATCACTTGAAGTTACATTAAATAAAAGTGTTAATTTCATATAATAAACCTCATTTTAAATATTTTTAATAATTGTTATATAGCGCATATGTTTTTTATTAAACAAATAACTTATAAAATAATATCTAAGACAAGTTAACACGACATATTTGCGTGGCAATGACTAAGATAAATTAACTTTATTTATATAGAACGCAATAACTGGGCATACTATACTAAATTGCTATCACAATGTCAAGCTCTATCCACGGTTACAAAATAATCCTGTATGATACCTGAAACTATATATGTGAACATATTTCTTAGCCACTCTGGCCGCTCTGCTTGGATGCTATCCAATCAAGATTACAATAAAGCGACTTTAGCCTCCACCTGGAGGCTGCACCAATCGCCATTTTTACTATTTTTATACTATTATGTTGACTTTAACAATGTTTATATTTGATATAGGTATCTCTGAACATGATGTTCATTGACAAAGCAAACTCAAAAAAGTAACATGTTCCATATACCAAATACCGTATGGTCATATGGAGGTAATAATGATGAGAAGAGCTGTATACGTCGTAATTGCAATGCTTTTTATGTTTCTTCTAACAACATGTGATATTGTTTATGCTGCAGCACCATATCATATCGGAATTGTTACGGGAACTGTGTCACAGGGTGAAGACGAACTTCGCGGCGCAGAGAGAGTCATACAAGAGTATGGAGATGCAGCATCCGGAGGCATGATAGTGCATGTGACCTACCCGGATAATTTTATGCAAGAAATGGAAACGGTAATAAGCCAGATCGTTGGCTTAGCCGACGATCCCCTTATGAAAGCAATTGTAGTAAACCAATCTATACCTGGAACGACAGAGGCCTTTAGGCGTGTGAAGGAAAGAAGACCAGACATTTTATGCTTTGCCGCCGAAGCTCAAGAGGATCCTGGCGTCATTAGCTCCGTGGCGGATCTGGTCACGAGCGTTAACGACATCTATAGAGGGTATCTCATTCCAGTAGCGGCAAAGATGATGGGAGCAACCGATTTTGTTCATATATCCTTTCCACGCCACATGAGCTATGAGCTGCTCTCCAGAAGGCGTAACATCATGGAAGCCACATGTAAAGATATTGGTTTGAAATTTCACTTCGAAACGGCGCCGGACCCGGTGAGCGATGTTGGGGTGGCAGGAGCCCAGCAGTTCATTCTGGAGAAAGTGCCCGCTTGGCTTAAGAAATACGGTCCTAATACAGCTTTCTTTAATACCAACGTCGCTCACGTTGAACCGCTTATCAGACAAATTGTTACTTACGGAGGATATTACGTGGAGTCATCCGTACCATCACCACTAAGAGGTTATCCCGGAGCATTGGGGTTGGATCTGACGGCTGAAAAGGGCAACTTCCCCGCGATCATGAAAAAAATTGAAAATGTGATTATACAAAAGGGAGCCAGTGGAAGGCTTGGCACTTGGGCTTATTCCTGCGGATATGCAGAATCTGCAGGTTTAGTCGAATTAGCCAAAAGGGTTATTGATGGTAAAGCAAAAGCATCTATTGGAGACCTTATTAAGGCATACGAAAAATACACGCCAGGATCGCAATGGAACGGTAGCTATTACGTCGATCTAAACACCGGCATCGAAAAGACAAATTACATACTCGTCTATCAGGATACCTATGTCTTCGGGAAGGGATATCTTGGTTTGACGAAGCTTCAGGTACCTCAAAAGTACCTTAAAATTAAATAAATCATTTTCAACGTTTGTGTAGCTAAAACAATTTGAATTTGATATAATTTAGGCGTGGCTAATATATAGGTTTTAAAGGAGGGGATAGCTATGGCGAAAAAAGTCAGCCCGCAAGAGGCAAGACAAGCGGTGCAGTCCGGCAAGGCCTTGTTAGTCTGCGCCTATGAGGATGACGAGCGTTTTAATAAGGTGCACCTCGAAGGCGCCATATCTTTCGGTGAATTTCGCAGCAAAGAAAAGGACATAAGCAAGGATCAGGAGATCATATTCTACTGCGCCTGACATGACGACGCTACGTCTGCCCGTGTGGCAGCGTCATACGAAAATAAGGGCTTCTCTAATGTTAAGGTCTTGGCCGGAGGTGTAAATGCCTGGAAACAGGCAGGGTACCCGCTCCTTTAAACCGTATCAAACAAAAAGGAGGCATAATAATGCCGGAAGAAAAGAAAGTCGTCAATCCAATCGATAAAAAGAAAGAGCTCACCGATGAGGAAAAGGAAAAGCTCATGATGGATGCTTTTGAGCAGCTGGATGGATGCGAAGGCCGTCCAGGCTGTTGCCATGAATAAACATTAAGGTACAAAAAAGAGGAGGAACTTTCCTCCTCTTTTTTGTTTTAAGTAAAGCTTCGCCCGTTACTAAGCTCCTACAGCTATTCCCATTCTATTGTTGCAGGTGGCTTGCTGGTCACATCTAAGACTACCCTATTGATGCCGTGAACCTCATTGCATATGCGTCGAGCGACCTTGTCGAGTAACTCGCGATTAAGATAGGTCCAATCTGCCGTCATGCCGTCCAAGGACTCAACCGCTCGCAGCGCAATGGTATAACCGTATGTGCGCTCGTCTCCCATAACGCCAACGCTTCTTACTGGGAGAAGAACGCAAAACGCCTGCCACACCTTTTCGTAAAACCCTGCCAAGTCCAGCTCTTCAATGAATATGGCATCCGCCCGCCTTAAGAGGTCCAGCTTTTCTCGCGTTACCTCTCCTAGACACCGTACGGACAAGCCAGGGCCGGGAAAGGGATGACGCCGTAATATGCTTCGAGGAACTCCCAAAATTGCCCCAATGGCTCGCACTTCATCCTTAAAGAGGTCCTTCAGCGGCTCCAAGAGTTTAAACTTCATCTTTTCCGGCAATCCGCCCACGTTGTGATGCGTCTTAATCACGGATGCGCCTTTGCCCTTATGGCCGCTTTCTATAACGTCGGGGTAAAGGGTACCTTGCAGCAGCCACTGAGCATCGCCAAACTTTTCGGCCTCCTCCTCGAAGACCTCTATGAAGGTCCTGCCCACAGCTTTGCGTTTTTCTTCGGGATCCGTTATGCCCTTTAATGCTGCCAAAAACTTGTCCGAGGCATCTACATAATGCACGTTAAGGTCTAATTTATCGCGGTAAACGGAAAGCACGCTTTCTGGCTCGTTGAGTCGCAAAAGGCCGTTATTTACAAAGACACAATGAAGGTTATCTCCTATTGCCCTTTTGGTGAGCACGGCAGCCACAGTAGAATCTACGCCGCCTGATACGGCTGAGATCACCTTGCCGTCGCCAACCGTTCTGGCAATTTCCTTGATTTGCTCGTCGACCCAATCGCCCAAGTTCCATGAAGGCTCGCATTGGCATATATCGAACACAAAGTTCTTTAATATTTCGACCCCATGCTCCGTATGGACAACCTCGGGGTGAAACTGCAGGCCAAATATTTGTTTACCCTCGACAGCCATGGCGGCTATAAGCCCACCTTCGCTTTTCGCCAAGACGCGCGCCTTTGGCGGAAGCTTTACGACCGTATCGCCATGGCTCATCCATACGTTAAATTGCTTTGGAAGGCCTTTAAAGAGGCCCTCTCCTTCCCCTTGAATCTCAATGCAAGCACGTCCGTATTCGGCCAGCCCAACCCTTCCCACTTGACCTCCTAAAATATGCGACAGTAACTGCATGCCATAGCAAATGCCCAATACAGGTATGCCTAACTCCAAAAGCTCCTTCGATATCATAGGAGACCCAGGCAACAATATGCTTTTAGGACTACCTGATATTATTATCCCCTTGGGATTTTTTGACCGTATTTCCTCCAACGAAGCATCCCAGGGAAGGATCTCGCTGTAAACCTTTAGTTCCCTGATCCTTCTTGCAATGAGCTGCGTATACTGAGAACCACAATCCAAAACCACTACGACGTCTTTTGCCCTCAAAGGATACACCTCCAGCTGCCTTTTACAGTCTATAGACGCAGAGAAACGAAGAATGTCCGTCCGTCACGCCAAATTAGAAGTACGATGGTATCAGAGCCTTTCTTCAGAGCCTTTTTCAGATCATCGACAGTGTTAACCGACAATCCATTGGCTTCTAAGATGACATCGCCTTCTTGAATGCCTATGGTATCGCTAACGGAACCAGGCTTGACTCCGGTTACCACCAAACCGTCACCTTGCGGTAGGCTATACTTCTCCCTCAAGGCAGGGGTAATGGAGGCAACCTTTAGGCCCAAATTTTCCAAATCGGTTCCCTCGGCGCGAGGAGCCTCAACCTGTCCCGGCAGGTCTCCAAGAGTAACTGTTATGGTCTTGCTACCACTTTGAGTTACCACTTCCAGTTTTACCTTTTCTCCTGCATTGCGCTTTCGGATCTGAAATACCAAATCTTGCGGATCTTCGATATCTACGCCTTCAACTTTCGTTATGACGTTTCCCCTCTTTATGCCTGCTTTATCGGCTGGAGAGTTGGGAACGACATCAGCTACGACGGCTCCCTTATTCACCTTTAGCCCATATGCCTGTATGAAGTCCGGCGTGAGAGGCTGAGTGTAAACCCCGAGCCAACCCCTTCGCACCTTACCATAGTTTACTAGGTCATCTATGACCCCTTTGGCCATATTGACCGGTATGGCAAAGCCTATGCCCTGAGCGTAAGGTATGATGGCAGTGTTTATGCCCACGACTTTACCGTTGAGATCCAAGAGCGGTCCGCCGCTGTTTCCCGGGTTTATTGCGGCGTCAGTCTGCAGAAAACCGTCAAAGCTGAGGTTGCCGGCACGAACAGAGCGATTTTTCGCCGAGATTACGCCTACCGTGACCGTGTGTTCCAAGCCGAAGGGGTTTCCTATGGCCACAACCCACTCTCCGACTTGGACCGCATCGGAATCGCCCAACGCAAGGACCGGCAAATTACTCGCTTTGACCTTGATCACTGCTAGGTCAAAGGTTGGATCTTTTCCGACAACTTTGGCATCGAACTGCCTGCCGTCGGCAAGGGTAACGGTTATCTTGTCTGCGCCCTCTATGACGTGGTTATTGGTCAATATATAGCCATCCTTTGAAACGATAAACCCTGAGCCCTTGCCTTTCATTGGGATAACCTGCGTAAACTGCTGCAAATCTTCCCCGAAAAATTGCTTAAAGAACGGATCATCAGCAAAAGGAAAAAGCGGCTGCTTTACTAAAGCCTCAGTATCGATATTTACTACGGCAGGAGAGGCAACTTGTGCAATCTTAACAATCGGGTTTCCGGTAAAAGGATCGCCCTTGTCGGAACTACCAGCATTGCTTGATTTTGCAACCCTCGTTTCCAGGGGAAGAACTATTAAAAGCAATCCCAGCAAAACTAATACGAAAACGTTAGAAAATTTTTTTAGCAATTTCACCACCTCCGAAGATCTTCATACATCAAATCTTTACGCACCAACGATGTTGTATATATACTTGCAATGGGTCGAATGCATCGTAAATTATACCTAAGGTAACCCTTCCGTTCCTAACGCTATGCCCAAATTGTATCACAGTAAGTGGAACGGTATTTACACACTTTAAAATTCATATTTGGCATGTTATACTGATAGCAGTTTCGCTTATCGTAATTATACAAATAAAATGAAGGGGGTCATAAAATGACGGATACTGCTGTAGTCGCAAAAATTGTGAACAGCTTTGGTAAAGCACTTATAGATGTATGCAAAAGCATGGGGATCGAGGTGTCCTTGGACAAAAGCAACATTTCATCCGATTCTCGTTTTCCAAATAATCGTGCCGCGGCACTGATAGGCTTCGTGACCCCTACCATAAAGGGAACGATAGGGTTGCTTGTAGAGGAACCATCTTTTAACGAAATAGTTACTGTCATGTCCGGCGGTAGTATTGTGCCAAGCCTTAGCGACTCTCTAGCTCTGAGCGTAATAGGCGAACTCGCAAATATGACCAGTGGCCGTGCTTTTATACAATCCAATACAAGCGAAATATCCATTACCCCTCCACAGCTATTAACTGGCGAGCTAATAATGGCCGTACCGTCAGCAGAGGACACAGTGCGAAGCTTTACCCTTCCCTTTACAATGCGCAGCGGAAATAAAATTTATTTGGTATTGACCATAAATGCGTAAATGAATTATGTCCCCGAAGCTGCCGCTCCAGGGACACAATTCATTTACTATCAAAATAATATTTGGCTATTTAGCAAAATAGTTAATGAACCATACAATGCTTGGAATGCCCACTAGGTCAATTAACACCGCACCGCATAAGGGAACGATAAGAAAGGCCTTATAGGACATCACCTTATAGTGCTCGCAAACGGCACCCATATTGGCAACGGCATTGGGAGTTGCTCCAAGACCATGTCCCATCAAACCTGCACACATGACTGCTGCATCATAGTCCCTGCCCAATAAGCGGAAGAGCAAGAAAACTGTCCCCAATAGTAAAGCTATTGTTTGCAGCACAAGAATCACAACAAGAGGTACTGCAAGATCGTAAAGCTCCCATATGCGCAAGCTCATCATAGCCATGGTTAAAAATATCCCTAAAGACACATCTGCTATGAGGTCTATGGCCTTCCCTCGAAGTTTTATAATTGAGATGTGGTCGTTTATATTGCGGAACACAACGGCAACGAACATCGCTGCCACGTAACCGGGAAGGCTGAAATTGTACAATTCTTTAATTTTAGTTGTTATCAAACTACCTAAAGCCATTATGACGAGCACAAGCGCAAGCATCTTCATAAAATCAAAGTTGGAAAACGTTTCTTCTTTTTCGTCCTTGCCTTCCGTAAGATGCTTGGTATATAAATCGTCCTCGCTTGCTTTAATCGTAACCTTGTAATGCTCAATGAGCCAGCGTGCGACAGGACCTCCAAGAAGGCCTCCGGCAATTAGGCCATATGTTGCTGAGGCAATAGCAACTACCTGTGCGCCAACAACACCAAGCTCCTCCGCGACTGGACCGAAAGCCGCAGCAGCACCGTGACCCCCCTCTAAGGAAACTGCCCCCGCCATTACGCCTAAAACTGGATGTATGCCAAGTAATCTTGCCAACGTAGTACCAAAGGCATTCTGGAATATTGCCACTCCCCAACAAAAAACAAGATAAACTATAAGCGCCCTTCCGCCCCGTTTCAACAGCCCGAAACTACCGCCTATTCCCACGGTAGTAAAAAAGGCTATCATCAAAGGAGATTGAAGAACCGTATTGAACTTAAGTGCACTCCCTCCTTGATGATGTAGGGCTAAAGCCAAAAGAGACATTAAAACTCCACCAATGACAGGTGCTGGTATACAAAAAGTTTCCAAGAAATTGACCCTCTTGC
Source organism: Acetomicrobium flavidum (assembly GCF_900129645.1). NCBI lineage: Bacteria > Thermotogati > Synergistota > Synergistia > Synergistales > Acetomicrobiaceae > Acetomicrobium > Acetomicrobium flavidum. The sequence continues at coordinate 1,547,650 of NZ_FSQZ01000001.1, read as the reverse complement.
GCAATCCATATCCCAACAATAGCAAGAGCGCTGCTAATGCTGTAGTCCATATGCCATCAAGACTGATAGTAAAAATACCGTTAGCAGTTTCCCAGGACATTTTTGTAGCCTCCCTTATTCTCTTTCCTCTGGACAGCTTCATGAAAGCATCGAACTAATATGTAATATTCTTTCTGTAGCACCCCCTAAAGGTTCTTTATTGTTTGCGAAAGCCAAAATACCGCTAGCCCAACTATATTACAGGAAGGAAACCCTGAGGCGCAATGATCAACATAACGCGATCGCATCATTGACAATCGTACAGTTAACCTATAAACTCACTTTGTTAATTTTGAACAAAAATATCTTATTTGTCAGTTTGAAGGTGGTGCGCAAAATGACTCGAGAAGAGCTTGAATCCCTTTTGCGGGATAAGATACCAACTTTGCCAAAAAAGGCCAGAAGGGTGGCGGAATATTTACTGTCGAACATGCGAGAAGTGGCATTCAACTCGATCGGACAGGTAGCCCAAGAGCTTCAGGTATCAAAGGCTCAATTGGTACGAGTGGCCAGGATCCTTGGTTTTCAAGGGTATGCAGAGCTGAAATCGGCCTTCCAAAAGGCCATACTGGAGCAGATCAACCCTGTCACGATGCTGGTCAAAGCAAAAGAAAGCGGCGAAGGACTGGCTCCAAATATATTTGACACGGAACATGCAAACTTGGATAACACCTGGAGAATGATCAGCAAAGAAAAGATTAACGCCTTCATCGACCTGGTCAAAAAGGCAAATAACATTTATTGCATGGGGTGGGGCATATCTTCTCTCGTTGCGGAGACCTTTTACATGCGTTTAAGGGTCATGGGCCTACCCGGACACCTGATCAAAAGGGGATCCCTTGCGATTGTTGAACAGGTTCGTTGCATCAAAGAAGGAGACGTAGTAATCGTATGTGAACTTCCAAGTTACGTGGTGGAGGTAACGGAGGCAATCGCAAAGTGCGCAGCACAAAAGGCCAGCATAGTTACCATAACCGATACTGCTGCCGCTCCGGTTTGCCCCATGGCGACGCTTCAGTTTTACGTCAGTGCTCTAAGCCCTACATTCGGTAGCAGCATCATAGGGCCGTTGTTTTTGGCGCACATCTTAACCTCCATACTCTCTGTAGAGCTCGGGGAGGCTGCTCAACATGCCCTCGAGGACCAGGTGCAGTTTTTACACGATGAAAGGATATTTCACCCTGTCTTTGGTTTAAGATATTGAAATACTCACCAGCAGTTATAAATTTGAGGGCAATCAAAAGCACAAAATTACAGCATATATGAAATATTAAGAGTTATAATAAGAGTTGTAATAGGAAACACATAATAACAACACTTCAAAGGACTGAAACCTTTGGTAGTTTTACCGGGAAGGCAAATACATACGGTTGTTTCGGTTAGCCAAACAGCAGCTAGATTTCTACGCTAAATTGCAAACATTCTTAGAGGACTCGGTTAATACGCCTTCAGGTTTTATATGAATTTTTTGATGCAAAGGTGGTATTCTAATATGAAAGTAGCTTTGATATCTCCAGGCAAGGACGATTACTACGCCAAGCGGTTAAAAAGCGCGTTGAAACTCCCTCCCTTAACCTTAAGCACCATAGCCGCTTTAATTAAACCAGGCATAGAGGTCGCATTAGTCGATGAACATGTCGAACCCATAAACTATGATGACCCCTACGATCTGGTCGGCATAACAGTTATGACCTCCGTGGCCCCAAGGGCATACAAAATCGCCGACGAATTCAGAGCCCGAGGAGCCAAAGTCATATTGGGAGGCCCGCATCCTTCCGCGCTTCCTCAGGAAGCGATAAAACACTGCGATGCGGTAGTCATTGGAGAGGCCGAGGGTGCCTGGCAGAGGCTCATCGATGATTTTGAAAAGGGTGACCTAAAGCAATTTTATTCTAACGAACATCTTCCAAGCCTGGAAAATTTACCTGAACCACGAAGGGATCTGTACAAAAAAGGAGCCTACTACCTCGAAAACACAATCCAGATCAGCAGAGGTTGTCCCTTTGGATGCTCCTTTTGTTCTGTTTCGAACTTCTTTGGCAATACCTACCGCCACAGACCCGTAGGAGATGTTGTTCGGGAGATAAGCCACATGAAGGGAAAATTGATCGCATTCATGGACGACAACATCATCGGTGATCCCAAGCATAGCAAGGAGCTGTTCAAGGCCCTCATCCCCTACGGCAAAAAGTGGGTTGGGCAAAGTTCCTTTAACATCGTCGAGGATAAAGAATTGCTGGGGCTCGCACAAAAAAGCGGTTGCGTGGGGCTTTTCATCGGCCTTGAGAGCATTTCGGAAGCAAGCATGAAGGAGATAGGCAAACCTCAGAACAAAATTAAAAAATTTAAGGAAGGGTTAAAGATATTACATGATCACGGAATAATGGTCATGGGAGCCTTTATCTTTGGCTTCGACAGCGACGACAGGGACGTCTTTAAAAGGACACTGGATTTCGCACTTGATTCCAAGCTGGACTTAGCTCAATTCAGCGTCCTGACGCCCTTGCCCGGAACCAAACTATACGAGAAGCTGTCCCTCGAAAACCGCATCATCGACAAGGACTGGTCCAAATATGACTTTGGAAATGCTGTTTTCAGGCCCGCCCAGATGACGGCAGAGGAGCTTGAGAAGGGCAATGGATGGGCATGGAGACAATTTTATTCTCACGGCTCGATCTTAAAGAGAGTTTTTGGAATGAAGTATGAACTTCATAGATATTTACTCTATTTTGTACCGATTTTAACGCTCAACCTTAGCTTTAGAAAGGCCCTTAATTTTGAAGCAAAAATGTCCAAACTATCGCTTGGATCATTGAATTGATCATATGTTGCTAAGCCAACCAAGGTAAACCCCTCCCGATTGTCGTAAAACCATCGAGAGGGGTTTACCTCAAAAGAATAAACGGATAAGCTTACGTATTTTGCGTTTACGAATGGCTAAATTTCGTAGCTTTGGCCCGGCTCTAAGATTATAACCTCGGCCAAAGATCCAACTTTCGCCTTAAACTCCTGCGGATCTGCCTTTATCACCGGAAAAGTCCCGTAGTGCATCGGGATTACCTTTCTAGGTTTAATGAACTCGACGGCTCTGACGGCATCGTCTATGTCCATCACGTAGTTTCCGCCTATGGGCAACATGGCAAGGTCTACTTTTTCATGCTCAAGAAGCTTCATCTCCATGGTAAGACCTGTATCGCCCGCATGGTACAACTTTTTCCCCTCCACCTCTATCAGAAATCCGCAGGGAGTCCCCCCGTAAAGCATCTTATCGCCTTCGGCTATTCCGGAGCCATGCCATGCCGGAGTAAGCTTGACACGTCCAAATGGAAAGGCAAACCTGCCTCCTATGTGCATGCTGTGACACTTCAGTCCCTTCGAGGCTAAATAGGTCGATATTTCGGCGTTTGCTATAACGGTTGCACCGGTATTTTTCGCAATTTGAACGGTATCGCCTATATGATCATCATGACCATGGGTTACGAATATGTAATTTAAATCCGTGATGCTTGCCGGCTTCCACGCACTGGATGGATTACCGGACAGAAAAGGATCAATTAAAGCCTTAATGCCCTCTCCTTCTATATAAAAAGCAGCATGTCCTAAATATGTCACTCTGGCCACTTTAAACACCTCCTCTTCGATAAAGAAATTTCCTACCTACTATTATACTAAAATATATAAAATGACCATGCATCAAGTTGATCTATTCACGCTAAATGGGCATATTACTTGTTTGATAGTGATATATCATATTGCCCCTTTATATAACCGCCCCTGATAGCCCCCAGGTAGTTTCTCGCGACATTAAACACCCTATCTACGGAGTGAGCCATTTTACCGGAACGTTCCCACAGCCAAAGGCCCACTCCCCACCTAGGTATTTCCGTAGGGTATGTCGGACCAAAGAGCCCGATTACCGGGACTCTCCCCCCCAGTGCTATATGAAGGCCTAGAGTATCCACGCTTATCAGTAAATCCAAATCGTAAATCCAATCGACATAACTTTGCATGGTGCCACCCGGTTGCCACGTTACTTCATAACCTTGATTTTGAAGTTTTTTGGCTAAGCTCCACCATCGTTCCATAGGCCATGCCTTTTGGGACCACTTGAGCCCCACCCTTGGATTTAACCCTATAAGCGGAACCTTGCGCCTCTCGCCCACACCTATGCGCAGGTAAGACCAGTAAGGTTCCCCACTCCACGTCATGCCGCAAAGCTTGTAAAGCCAATGAGCATGGGAAAGGCGGACTTTTCTCCCCGTGGAGTAAATGATATCTTCCAGTTCTGGTACCCGTGGATTGGTGCGCCAATGGTCTCCATCCAAATAAAAGCCCCGCACTTTTGATTTCCACTTATCTGGAAGGGGTATATCTGTCCTTTCCAGATAAAATACAACATCTGGCTCCCCGATGTCTTCGAAGGAATCTACGAAGTGCAAGTTGTGTTGTGGAGGAAAGAGGGCTTGAAGTTTCTTGGGAGCCCCATACCAATATACATCATGTCGCTGCAGTAGGCGCGAAAGCAGCACCCCGCTCCTAAATACCTCCCCATCGGAGATGCCCTCGATCTTTGAATCCCGCAATAACTCCGTTTCCCCCGTCTTTACGATTAAACAACGCATTCCGCTATCACCTTTACCCGCGATGAGCTGTAATGTCCCGACTCATCGTATTCTATTCCAACAAGGCGTATCTTTAGATTGCAATTAAGAACCCTTACAAATACTGGATTACCCCGATTTCTTTCATACCATGCCCTCATAAATTTGGCCTCCTCCCATCCATCGACGAACAAATACCCGTTCATGACGGCGTCTCCCTCTAGATCGTAAAGCCAGCTTTCATATGTACCATCAATAGTAAGGCCACGACCTTTAAGATGTTTGAAGGCCATCATCCTCATCCTCTTCTTCCGTTGCCGTAACCTTGATGTGCAGCTCATCCAGCTGCTTTTCATCGACATAAGAAGGAGCGCCCGAAAGAAGGCATTGGGCCTTTTGTGTCTTAGGAAAAGCAATTACATCGCGAATGGACTTCGCCCCGGCTAGTAACATCACAAGCCTATCGAACCCAAGAGCTATTCCTCCATGAGGAGGTGTTCCATAAGAAAGGGCAGTTAACAAGAACCCAAAGCGATTCAAAGCTTCCTCTTCGTTTAAACCCAGGACCTTAAACACGCTTTCCTGAACCCTGGGATCGTGGATCCTTATCGAACCTCCCCCAACTTCATTTCCATTTAATACTATATCATAAGCGCGCGATCTGGCCTTCCACGGCTCGCTTTCAAGAAGATGGAGATCTTCGTTTTTAGGAGCGGTAAAGGGATGATGGACAGAAACGTAACGGTTCTCCGTATCGCTCCATTCGAACAAAGGAAAATCTACAACCCATAGGAAAGCCCACTTATCTCTTTCGATCAGGTCATATTTTTTTGCAAGCTCCAGGCGAAGTTGACCCATGACCTCACATACCTTGCGCTTATCTGTATCCGCCATGACGAAAAGAGCTTCGCCCTGCGATAGCTTTGAGCGCTCTATCAAAAGCTCCTTACCCGCTTCGTCCAAAAATTTGACTAAAGGACCCTTTAGATCTTCTCCCCTTTGGAAACAAGCCAACCCCTTAGCTCCAAGCTCTTTTGCCTTCGCCTCGATGTTGCCGACCTCTTGTCGCGACAGGTTAGCCCCGCCAGGTAGGACAAATCCCTTAATTGCTCCGCTATCTCCTACTTCGAAGGCTTTGATGCCCTTGCCAGAAAAGACCTCTTTTAAATCCATAAGCTCAAAGGGTATTCTCAAATCCGGCTTATCGGAACCGAATCGTTCCATGGCTTCCGCATAACTGAGCCTGGGAAAGGGTGTTTGAATATCCAGCCCAATCGTCTCCTTGAACAACCCTTTCATATAATCCTCGACCAACTCAAAAATATCTTCCTCCGTTAAAAAGCTCATCTCCACATCGATCTGGGTAAACTCAGGTTGCCTGTCAGCCCTTAAATCCTCATCGCGAAAACATCTGGCTATCTGAAAGTACCTATCCACTCCGGAGATCATGAGGATCTGTTTAAAGATCTGTGGCGACTGAGGAAGGGCATAAAATTTGCCGGGGTTTACCCTGCTTGGAACCAAGTAGTCCCTCGCACCCTCAGGCGTCGATTTTGTCAGCATTGGCGTTTCTACTTCAATGAAGCCCTCGCCGGTAAAAAACGATCTGGTGTACTGTGCAGCCTTGCTTCTAAGGCGCAAATTCCTTTGCATGGCCTCTCGCCTTAAGTCCAAATATCTGTATTTAAGCCTTATATTCTCATCGATCATGCCAGCATCGTTGGGATCGAAGGGAGGCAAAACAGCCGGTGAAAGCACTAAGAGGTCTTCGGCAATTAATTCAAAATTTCCCGTCGCAAGCGAGGGATTTTCTGTCCCAACAGGTCTTCTTTTGATCGTGCCCTTTATTGATACCACGTATTCGCTCCTAAGTTGCTTTGCCCTCTCATGTACGGAAGCGTTATTCTCCGGATTGATCACGACCTGAACCATGCCGGTGTGATCCCAAATTTCGAGGAATATTATCCCGCCTAAGTCCCTTCGCTTTCGTACCCATCCGTTAATCGTGACGGGTTTATCCGCATAGCTTTGATTTATATTGCCACAATAAACCGTCCTCTTCCAATTTTTGTCAAATACTGCGTCAAACAATTCCTTCGCCTCCAAATCTAATGTGCAATACTATGTCTAATGTAATCTACCAAAGAATCTCGGGAAACCTCCTCTTGCGAACCACTGGCTAAATCCTTCACGGTCACTACGCCCTTTTGCAATTCGGTGCCCCCCAAGATGCAGGCCAGCCTCGCTTCCTTATTTGATGCCATCTTAAGCTGGGATCCTAACGACTTGCCGGAATAATCCATATCAACGCTGATACGGTTTTGCCGTATTTCGTAAAGCAACTTCAATGCTGCCCGCTTGGCAGAATCATCTGCAGTTACCACAAACACGTCGATGGCGGGCTTGGGGCCAAAATCGCATCCCTGCCCCTCCATCGTCAAAACGATACGCTCGATACCGGCAGCAAAGCCGACGCCGGGGACGTGAGGACCTCCGATTGCTTCGGCCAGATTATCGTACCTTCCGCCTCCACAAACGGCATTCTGTGCCCCCAATTCACCGGAAAGGACCTCGAATGCGGTCTTTGTATAGTAATCTAATCCACGAACGAGGTTTTTGTCCTCTTTATAGTGGATGCCTAGCAGCGACATGCCCTCCTTGACCCTATGAAAGTGCTCTTTACACTCGTCACAAAGATAATCCGTCATGCCTGGAGCTTCCTTCATGATTTCCCTGCATCCCTCATTCTTGCAATCCAATATTCTCAGCGGGTTTCTATCGAACCTATTTTGACAGGTCGGACAAAGCAGCTCGAACTTTGATCCAACATAGTCCTTGAGAGCCTGTCTGTAAGTGGGCCTGCATTCCGGACAACCTACCGAGTTAACTACGACCTCTAAATTCGAAAGACCGAGCATGTCAAAAAGGTAGATGGCAAAGGAGATGATCTCCAGATCGACTTCCGGAGCATCGGAACCCAACGCTTCGACGTCTAGCTGCCAAAATTGGCGATACCTTCCCTTTTGCGGACGTTCATAGCGAAACATGGGGCCTGCGCTCCACATCTTAACTGGCTGCACCTTTTGCGACATACCGTGCTCCAAGTAGCATCTGACCATGGAGGCCGTGAGTTCAGGTCGCAAGGTTAAGCTTCTGCCGGATCGATCCTCAAAGGTATACATCTCTTTTTCAACTACGTCCGTAGAATCGCCTATCCCCCTGGCAAAAAGCTCCGTATGCTCAAAAATAGGCAGATGCACTTCGCTATATCCAAAAACGTTCGATACTTTCCTTGCCGCATCCATGACATAAGCCCATTTCCACGATTCATCGGGAAGAACATCCCTCACTCCTCTGGGTGCCTTGATGATATCCATGATGTATCGTTGCCTCCTGTTTTTACGATCTTATTATTTATTAATGATAGTTCACAAATAACGACAGCAAAAAATATGATATCAAAAGATCTGTATAGTAAAAAGCGCGGCCTTCCAAATGCCGCGCTTTCTGTTCTTGCCTGTCGGGGATTTGCCTATGAACGTCTACGAAAGATTATCCCTTATCTTGACTCTAGTTGAAACTTAATTGCCGTCCTTTCTTCACCGTCAATGCTGATCTTAGCGAAAGCAGGGATGCAGATCAAATCAATACCATTGGGTGCCACATAGCCCCGTGCAATCGCTATCGCCTTTACAGCTTGGTTAACCGCCCCTGCACCTACCGCTTGCACCTCCACTGCACCCTTCTCTCGCATGACTGCAGCTATAGCTCCTGCAACAGATTTTGGCTGAGAGTTTGCGGAGACCTTGAGAACTTCCATTCCATTCGACCTCCCTGTAAATTAGGCTCTACATTTTAATATATAATCCCCCGACCTTTAACTTACAACGCCAATCATAGTATAGCGACATATCCCAAGAATTTGCAAGCTCGAATTATCCCAAAAACCAATAATTAGTGTAGTTCGCTAATTCTTCTTCACGTCTTTGCTTGCTTCTTAAACCTTCTCCTATAGCCATTCTACGGAAATATGTGTTTTTCATTTCAATAGTGCAGGTTACCTTTATTTATTTTGCTTTAAATGATAGGATGTAAATGGATCAACTTGCATTTTAAGCGCACACCATGCTTTGTAAGATACACCTAAAAATAAAATATATTTTGCCGTCTTGCAACTTAAAGTCCCCTTTCCTAGACAAATATTATAGAGGAGGGTCATAGAATCGTGAGAATACTAGCAAGCTTAAATGACCTATTTGAAACAATCAGAAGCGTACTTCCATTAGCGATCATACTTGTCTTGTTTCAGCTTATAGTGCTTAAGAAGCCCCTAAGAAACACAAGGGAATTTGTAATAGGAATCTTGCTGTGTGTCTTTGGACTACACTTCTTCCTAAAGGGCGTTTTTATGAGCCTCCATCCTCTGGCCGATTCGGTAGGAGGCAATTTGGTAGTCCTAAAGCATAAATGGTCGATCATAGCTGCGGTATTTGCCATAGGATATTGCGGGACCCTTGTAGAGCCGGCATTAAAGACTTTGGCTTTAGAGGTCGAAGAGGTATCAATTGGAGCTATCCCGCATAAAACCCTAATTCATGCCGTTGCTATAGGTTTCGGCATTGGGATGGGCATAGGTATATATAAAATCTTAAACAACATATCCTATGCAAAGGTCATAATACCCTTGCTTTTGCTGATATTAACACTGATTTTCTTTACACCCGATGAGTTCATATCGATAGCCATGGATTCAGCCAGCGCTACTACCGGGCCTGTCAACATTCCAATCAATATGGCCATAGCAATAGGCTTGGCAAAAATGCTCGAAAATGTCGACCCGCTTGCATACGGTTTCGGCATCATAGGTCTCACTTCTACTGGAGCTGTAATTTCTGTATTAATATTAGGGATATTGACGAAATTATAGACTATCAATTACCGCCTTTTAAATAAAGCACAAAAGGAGAGACATTACTATGGATGTTAAATGTATCGTTGCCATCGTAGAAAGGGGAAAAGCTGACAAAGTAGTCGAAAAGGCAAAAAAGGCAGGTGCAAAGGGAGCGACCATTCTTTATGGGAGAGGCACGGGACAATCCGAAGCACTAAAATTTTTCAACTTACACATAGAAGCGTCCAAAGAGATAATTCTAATACTTAGCGATATTAACGAATACAAGTCAATATACGATGCCATCGTCGAGGCCGGCAAACTTAATGAACCTGGAACGGGCATAATATTCACATTTTTAGTATCCGAACTAACAGGCTTACGACATAGAGAGCACATAAAAAACAACTAAATTTCCCCTAGTTAAAAAAGTTCATATTGCATATAATATGATTTTTTTATATTTCAACAAAAACTAATGGATTTTAATGATTATTGATAGTATAATGAACTTCAAATTTGAGACGAAAGGAGGGAACTAAATTGCCAGAAAATAAGGGTAGACGAAGGAGAAGAAGCACAATAGAGGAAATGATACTTAAGACACAAGAAAAACTGGAAAAAACCAAGAAGAGATTCATCAATAAACATACTGACGAGATCATAGACATGTTTACTCAAATCGTAGAAACTGCCCGACTAGATACTTTTGATGTTCTTAATGATTATATAAATATTGCCAATGAAAATGAGCGTAAAAAATTTGTTCGTGATCTGATCATTAATGCCGCCCGCAACATCGATGCCAATACACCGCAGTAGACAAAATTTATGGGGCATCTCTAAGAGATGCCCCCCTCGATAGGCTATTAAGTATTATTCTCTAATTTATAGAGCCGTTACTTCAGAAGCCTGTGGCCCTTTGGTTCCCTGTACTATCTCGAAAGAAACCCTTTGACCTTCTGCCAATGTCTTAAATCCATCCTGCTGTATAGCGCTGTAATGAACGAAGACGTCCTTGCCGGTGTCTGCAGTGATGAAGCCATATCCCTTAGACTCGTTAAACCACTTGACTGTTCCCTGTGTTTTCACTAATGTTGCCTCCTAAATACTTGTTTTGTAAATTTTATTATTGTCGATGGCGCCTATCGACACAAGATATAATACACCATATTGTTCAAAAGTCAAGCACTTTTTATATTTCAAATCCAAAAAACTTAGAATACCCTACCCCCCAAAGGGGGATCATCGTCTACCGATAATAACACAACATCTCCGTCTTTGTTTGGCACTCCAAGAACTAAAACTTCACTTTTAAATCCGGCAACAGTCTTCGGCGGAAAGTTAAGTACGGCAATGATCAACTTGCCCTCTAGGGAACTTGGAGAATAAAGCTTCGTTATCTGAGCGCTCGATTGCTTTACTCCAATTTCATCGCCGAAATCGATCCAAAGCTTATAGGCTGGCTTCCTCGCCTTTTCGTTGATCTCTGCCTTTAAAATTTTTCCCACCCTCATGTCCACAGCATCAAACTGTTCGTAAGTTATAGTAGCCACCTTGAGCACCTCCGCCCATTCAAGTTTATCTATGGCCTTTCTATTTAGTTTTATACCTGCTATGCTGCAATTAATCTTATTAAATCCTTTTTTCAAACAGGAGGTCCGACCATGGGTAAAATGCTGAGGATATTCGGGATTATAGGCATCGTCCTTGGAATCATTATAATGATTCCCGTCGTGACAATCCCATCGGGGCTTGCGGTCACCATTAACGGGATTGTACTTTATGCCATAGGAAAAATTTACGACGACGTGCGGACGATAAAGGATAAACTGAATATCCCTTAAGTTACATGTGCCGCAATTTCATGGCAATTTCATGAGCAGCCAGACCTTCCGCCCTGGCTATCGTCGCCCCATGCAAGGCAAGCATCGCTGCGGCTTTAGGCGACAAATGCAGGTGTTGCATCGGACGAAGAAAAGTTCCTACCCCTAGGCCACCTTGAAATCTCGCAGACCCACCCGTGGGCAACACGTGATTTGTGCCAGCGATGTAATCTCCGAAGGGCACTGAGGAGTATTTCCCCAAAAAGGCAGCGCCGTAGCATGAGAAAAGTTGAAGCTTGCCTTGGGGATCCTTCAACGCCAATTCCAGATGCTCAGGGGCAAGCTTATCTGCATACTCTGCTATCTCCTGCAGGCTGCCCACTGCAATCGTCGCCCCTTTTTCCCATGAAATTGAAGCTATTGAGGCCGTCTCAAGATTTGAGAGAATGTTTAAGGCTTCTTTTATTGTCTTTTCTGCAATTGTCTCGTCGGTGGCAAGCAACGTAGCTTTGGCATTGGGATCATGTTCAAGCTGGGCAATCATATCAGCTGCAAGGAATTTCGGATCTGCGCTTTCGTCTGCCACGATCAAGACCTCACTTGGACCTGCTAAACCGTCAATGCCCACGGTACCAAAGACCTGCCTTTTCGCCTCCGTCACAAAGACATTTCCGGGCCCTGCTATAAAATCTACAGGCTTTATATCGCCCGCTCCAAAAGCCACAGCTGCAACGGCTTGTGCACCCCCGATCGCCCATGCCTCCTTAACGCCGAGCAGGCCCATTGCTGCAAGCGTAACCGGATTAGGGTTACCTTCCTTTCCCGGAGGAGTTAACACCACTACCCTTTCAACGCCGGCCTCCTGGGCGGGAATCACCCCCATCAAGACGCTGCTTGGCAACGGATATCTGCCCCCGGGAACGTAAATGGCGGTGCTTTTTACGGGGATAAATCGTATTCCAGCTTTTATGCCATCCGCTACGTCGCACTCAAAGGTCTTGAATATGTCCCTTTGCGCCCTATGAAAAGTTCGAATGTTTTTTTCAGCCATCTTTAATGCGTCCTTTAGATCTTGAGACAAATCTCGCCAGGCTTTCGTCATGTCTTTGGGGTTAATCCTAAATGGTGCTATGCCGTCAAGGGATTGGCATATATTTACCAAGCTCTCCCATCCCTTTTTCTTTATCTGACTTAAAATATCCTCAACCTTGTCAGACACTTCGCGCATTAAGTCCTCGCCAATTACAACTTCCGGACGTTTGATAAAACGCATGACAAATTTTCACTCCTTCATCGAAGTCTTAGAAAACCAAGCTATTTGTTCCTCCAGGCACAGCTGTCCTTTCTGGAACAACCGGGGCACTTTGGAAGCAGTTCGTCGCGAGCATAATTAGATCCCATGCCAACCATGAAGGTAACGGAATAGAAGGGCTTAATTATATCGTGCTCGTTTACGGTAATCCCATAAGCCCTCCCATTTAAACCCTCGACTATCAAAGGTTGCAGGGACAAGGGCAGGCCCGGCGTAGAACCTGGTATGTGGACCAAGCTTACGCCATATCCCCTTTGACGTGCTATATCAAGCAATAAATTCTTTATTTTTTTGATGACCTGTCCCATAACAGCCACGCTAAGCTCGCTTAAGATATAAGAGACGAGAAGTTCGTTTCTTGAGTTATATATTTCAATTTTTTCTTCTATGGCAGGTCCAATCGTGGCTAAACCAACGAAAACTTCATCCGCCGCTTTGAGGTCTGATAACCCATCCTCAGGGCTAAAGGCCAATTTTTTCCCGTCGAAGGTAAGAACTAAGCCGCGTTCATCAAAGCAGGGTTGGCAAAATTCGTATAAAAGCGTCGGCGTCACAAGTTCCTTTATGTCCAAAAGAAGCCTTCTTGCTTGCCCCTCAATCGTCTCTTGGTCAGGGTTTGACTTGGTTTGATGAGGGATCAGTGCATCTAGCTCAATTTCAGTTACGTCCAGCTTTAATTTTATAACTTCCATTATAAAAGAGCTCCTCCGTCATTAAAATATATAATATTCTAGCATTGATGATGATTGATCTAAAAAGGAGCGTAGAAAGTCATGTCGGAAATGACGGTAATTGAAAGGGCACTAAAGATAAGTGATTGGATGGTAAACATCAGAAGGGATTTTCACAGACATCCTGAGCTTTCTGGGCAGGAAAAGCGCACGCGCGACATGATAATAAAATATCTGGAGGAGCTAAAAATACCGTATAAAACATTTAATCATCACTACGGCGTAGTGGGGTTGATAGAAGGAAGCGGCAATTTAAGCGTAGCCCTGCGAGCCGATATGGATGCTCTCCCAATCCAGGACAAAAAAACAGTAGAATACGCGTCGCAAAACAAAGGCGTAATGCATGCCTGCGGACACGATGCCCACATGGTAGTGCTCCTTGGAGCTGCCAGGCTATTGGCCGAGGAAAGAAAATCGCTTAAGGGAAATGTCTTGTTGGTTTTCCAGCCTGCAGAAGAGACAACAGGTGGAGCCAAGCAGATGATAGAGGACGGTATCTTTGACGAAAACACGAAGGCCATCTTTGGCCTTCACGTATCGACCGAGTTAACTACAGGCAAAATAGGCATCAGATATGGTCAAATGAATGCAGCCTCAGACATGCTGACGCTAAAAGTTATGGGCAAAAGCACTCACGGAGCTTACCCACACGAGGGGATAGATGCCATAGTAATAGCAGGACAGCTTATCTCTGCCCTGCAAACGATAGTAAGCAGGGCTACGGACCCAAGGGACTCCGCAGTCTTGACCTTTGGCACCATAAAAGGCGGCAGCCAGAACAACATCGTCGCCGACGAAGTGACCATGACGGGAACTCTTCGAACCTTATCCCCCGACACTCGCGAAAAGCTCAACGAAAAGATAAGGCAATACGTCGAGTTAATTCCCAAGGGCATGGGAGGCCAAGGAATTTTAGAGAGGATAAAGGGATATCCTGCTCTGACTAATCACTCTCAATGGGTGGATTTTGTCATCAATACAGCAAATGAGCTTCTTGGTGAAAACTCAGTGGTCTTGCTTGAAAAACCCAGCCTTGGGGTGGAAGATTTTGCATACTTCCTTGAAAAAATACCAGGAGCATTTTATCAATTAGGCTGCCGCAATGAGGCAAAAGGAGCTATCCATCCTGGCCATAACGATTTGTTTGACATAGACGAGGATTGCCTTCCCATCGGAGCAGCCCTACAAGCCGCCTGTGCTCAAAAGGCTTTGTCAATGTGAAACAGGCTAGTACTTGACAAATTGCTATTGATTTAATATTGTTATGCGCTCAAGGATAGAGGGATGCGTTGAATACCACATAGCATATATTTTGCTGGAGGGCAACCAGCTCAAGTTGTCACTCGATATCTTGGATAAAGCCTGGATCACGCTTTCTCGATCCAGGCTTTCTGCAGCAAACCGGTCAGCCTCCAGCTCGTGTTTTCTAGAAACATGCAATATCAAGGGTTGAAACGCCAAGGTCATGAATGCGTTCAAGAACACGAAGACATACACGGCAAAGGCTTGAGGGCTTTGGATATGCAGAGCTTGGACGAACCCAAAGCTCCACATTAGATAGGCACAAAGGATCAAGGTGGCCTGTACAGCCCATAGAAGGACCAGGCGTTTCCCGATATGGCGAAGCTTCCAATGCCCTAACTCATGCGCTAAGACAGCACATACTTCATCGGCTTTCAAGCGCGACAACAACGTATCAAAGAGCACTATCCTCTTGACCTTTCCCATTCCCGCGATAAAGGCGTTGCCGTGTAAGGTTCTTCTCGATGCATCGGCGACATAAATGTTGAAATTCCTAATGCCTAACTTATCGAGCAAGCCCCTTATTTTAAACGCCAGATCTTCGTCCATAAGAGGTTGAAGTTTAAAAAATAACGGCAAGATGATCACGGGGACGACTAGCATAATAATGAATTCAAATAGAAATAAAGTAAGCATCAAATAAAGTGGCCATAATGGATATCGAAATATCAAGGCAAAGTAGAAAAGCGAAGCGAAGGAGACGGATGTCAATAAAATCAGCCCAATGAGCTTATCTCTGGCAAACGTCATTTTCGTAGTGAGGTTAAAGCCATATTTGCGCTCAACGCGGAACGTCCTCAACCATGCCCACGGCAAATTGCATGACCAAAATAGGAAGCATAATACAAGGCCCGATAACCCTGCTATCAGGCCCTGTGAATTTACAACATTGCCAATCAATTGGCTGATCCGGTCGGGAACCCCATATGCCGCGATTGCCACACACAGGATATAATTCGTCAACGTCTCTCCCAGGGATAGTTTCACGCGATTCCTTGCGTATGCAATGCTATTGTCTAAATTGCCGAAAGAAGGCATGGCTTGCGGTAAACCAGGAAATGGGAAAAGGCCTTTTTGCATTTTCCCTAAGTGTCTCAGCTCTAGTAAATGAAGGGAGACCTCCCACACCGCAGCCACATAGAGGGCTAACCAAAACAGGAATTCGCACATGCTATGGAATCAAAGCCCTCAAAGCTTTTGCTGCGGCAACTATGTCTTTCTGAGACACCACCGCAGATATGACGGCCACGCCCACGACCCCTGCCTGCAAGGCAATCCTAACATTACCTACGTTAATACCGCCAATGGCAACGCAGGGAAGGGGTGTACTTTGACACACCTCTCGCAATCCCACGACACCGATCGTTTTGGCATCAGGCTTGCTTGAGGTGCCAAAGACATCTCCTACGCCCAAATAATCAGCTCCTCCCGCTTGAGCCGCCTTAGCTTGAGCAGGAGTCCTCACCGAGATGCCTACTATGAAACCTGGCGGAATTATCTTTTTAGCAGCCTCTAAGGGCAAATCCTCCTGCCCCAAATGTACGCCGTCAGCCTCGGCAGCTAAGGCCACATCAAGCCTGTCGTTAACTATAAAAAGTACCCCTTGTTCCCTGCAAATTTCACCTACGGCCAAGGCGGCCCTGTAAAAGTCCCGGCCCTGCATCTTTTTATCGCGCAATTGGATGGCCGTTGCTCCGCCCATTATGGCAAGTCGGGCTTGTTCGCATAAAGGGACGCCCTTGCCAAGAAACCTGTCCAATATGACATAAAGCTTCAACTTATCTTTTAAGTTGGAAACCAACCGGTTCACCACCCAAAGGCTATATTTCAAGTTTTTCCCATATTGGCATATCAAAAGAGCTTGGATTTAGGGAAAAATCGTGAAGGATATCAAAAAGATTTGCACGAAATGTACCAGGACCGTCGGATTTCATGGCTGCCACTTCGGATGCGACGCTCATTAAGGCTAATGCAGTCATTGCTGCTATCAACGGCTCAGTTACGCTCATATATGCGGCCATCATGGTGCCAACATAACATCCAGAGCCAGACAGGAGCGTCAACCACTCGTGACCGCGCCTTAATGCATAAACATCCTTGCCGTCGGAGACGTAATCAGTAGGCCCCGTAGCCACTGCTATGCAATCGTGCTTTAGGGCCAATGTCTTAACTGCCAGGGCCGTCCGAGGAGAATCCATGGAATCGACGCCGCGCACTTGGGCTTCTTGACCACCAAGCAGAGAAATCTCTGCTCCGTTGCCCTTTATGACACGAAAGGCCTTTGTATCGAGCAATCTATTCACGAGATCTACTCTCATCTTCGTTGCCCCATATCCTACAGGGTCTAAAATGGCGGGCTTACCCAATTCACGGGCTTCTCTCACAGCGACGAACATCGCCTCGATTCCTTCTCTGGAAGGAGTACCTATGTTTACAAGCAAAACGTCGGCTACAGAAATCAACTCTGCTGCTTCTCCTGGATAAAGTGACATTACAGGAGAAGCCCCTATTGCCAAGGCCAGATGAGCCTGTTCGCTCATGGCAACACCGTTAGTCATGTGATATATCAAGGGCTTGCGGAGGGTCACGTCCTTCAAAACCTTTGAAAAATCAACCCGTTTGAGATCAAACATCACAATGCCTCCTAAAGAGCAATGAAAAATTAAAGGCCTCAATTAGCAGGCTTAAGCCACTCAATATCGAACACATGGCCTACGCACCCATAGCCTTTCCCGCCTTTAAACCTATGCTCTATGGCCAATCTGGTATAATCGTGAGCCCTTTTCACTGCCTCAAAAACGCCTGTCCCTGCAGCAAGTTCTGCGGCAATTGCAGCCGATAGAGTGCAACCTGTGCCGTGATGATCATTTGTGTCTATTCTATCCTGTTCAAGGACGGAGAATTTGCCTTCATAGTAGAACAAGTCAGTGACTTTGGGACCTTCCAAGTGCCCTCCCTTTATAAGAACACCCCTAGGCCCCAATTCGGCTATAATCTTTGCAGCCTCCTTCATTTCCTGCATCGACGTTATCTTCATGTCGCTCAGTTTTTCAGCCTCAGGAACGTTAGGAGTGACGATGAGGGCCAGTGGCAAAAGCTCGCATTTTAATGCATCTAAGGCTGCCCCGAACATCAAGGGATCGCCGCTTTGTGCGACCATCACCGGATCAACGACCAGTTTTGTGATCCTGTGGGCCTTTATCCCCTCAGCCACCTCGGAAATGGTCTCCCTCCGCGATAGCATGCCCGTCTTTACAGCTCCAACGGTAAAATCGGTCAACACCGCACGCATTTGCGCCCTTATGATCTCGGTCGGAACATCGAAGACCTCATGAACCCCTAAACTATTTTGGGCTGTAACGGCCGTAATTGCCACAGTGCCGAATACCCGCAGGTGTAAAAAAGTCGCCAGATCGGCCTCGATGCCGGCCCCTCCGCCAGAATCGCTACCAGCTATTGTCATCGCAATTCCCCTATAAGTCACAACCATCACCCCAAGTCTTATATGTTAAAGCGTATCTCTATAATGTCTCCGTCACGAACGATATAATCCTTGCCCTCCAACCTAAGAAGGCCCTTCTCTCTGACTGCTGCCATCGAAAAGCCGTGTTCTTTGAAATCATCGAAATGGACCACCTGGGCTCGCATAAAGCCCCTTGCCATATCCGTATGGATGGCTCCAGCTGCATCAATGGAAGTGGAATTTAAGGGTATCGTCCAGGCTCGCACTTCGTCATGCCCTACGGTAAAAAAGGTAATTAATCCAAGCATTTTATAGGCTTCACGTATGAGCCTTTCTCTGCCAAGCTCATCTATACCCAACTCTCTCATGAATTCCCTTTGATCTTCCGGGGAAAGGTCGCTCATTTCCATTTCTATCCTTCCGTACACCTTGACCAACGAAAGCCCTCCGCTGGAAGTCAGATGCAACATCTCTTCGTAGCCAGGAATGGCCTTATCCGACGTTTGGGTTTCATCTAAATTTAACACTATCAGCTCAGGCTTTAGGGTTAAAAAGGAAAAACCCTTGATCCTTCTAAGCTCCTCAGGCGGAAGCTGTAGCTCGCGTAAGGGTCGCTCCGAAAAAAGATGCGATCGATATTTCTCGAGCAGCTCCTTTTCTTCGCTCTCCTCCTTTTGTAAGACCTTCTTTTTGGAAAGCCTTTCCAAACGATTTTCTATGACCGACAGGTCTCGAAATATCAGCTCCATCTCCACAATGCCGAAGTCCCGCACTGGATCTATGCTTCCTTCCGGATGTGGAACCTCCGGGTTATCGAAGCATCTGATCACGTGTATCAACGCATCGGAATCCGCGACGAAGGACAAAAAGGCATTGCCCAACCCTGCGCCTTTGCTTGCATCCCTCGAAAGCCCTGCAAGGTCAACGAACTCGATTTGAGCAGGAGTTACTTTTTTAGGCTTATAGACTGCAGCTAGTTCCTCCAGCCTCCTGTCTGGAACATTTACGACGGCCCTGTTTGGCTCTGTCTTTCCGCTGGAATAAGATTTGACTTGAGCGCCTGCTCCGGTCAAGACATTAAAGATCGTCGTTTTTCCCGATAAAGGCAGGCCAATTATTCCGCAATTTAGCAAGGTCATCACCCCTTTCTCGCATGCCCCCTACATTTTAACCCATATTACAGATCTTGCGATGAGCCCAATCGAGGACAGATCTTAACCGATCGTTCAAGATTGCCCTTGCCTCGTCGTACATCATCCATCTGTATTCATGATGTTCAGGACGTCCGAGCTCGGGCGAAACAGGGAGAAAAACCTCCTTGCTCTTCGATTTGGCAATGTAAAACCTAGCGACCTTGCCCTTACCGTAAGGCGGCGTTTCGATGTAATCTTCAAAGAACTCCAGATCAGTCAAGCCTGTCTCCTCGGCTACTTCGCGCTTGGCAGCACTTAAAGGATCTTCTGTTGGTTCTATCTCCCCCTTAGGAAAGTCCCAATTCCTAAAAGCTCTAAGGACTAGGTATAAAGGCTTGCCATCCTCGATAAAGAAGACAACTGCGCCAGAACTTACGCTTTTCACCTTCACCTCTTAACCTGCCTCCATTCTCCATGGGCGCTGTATTTTTATTTTATATTTTAATATAATGTCATTGAATTAGCGACTACGCACGAAATGCCCCTTTTAATAGATTCTTTAAGACGAGAACGTTTTCGACAAAAACAATGCTTAAAGGAGCTGAATGGCATGACAAAAAGACGTGTTATTTTGCAACTGACGATGATAATGTTATTGGCATTCATGGGCGGATGGATATATGCTGCCTACGGAAACGAGCAATCCCCAACATCTCCCGTTAAAGTGGATGTATTTCCGGAAGGCGCTTACCTTTACTTTGAAGTGCCAGCTGGAGAGGCAAACGTAGTTCTTCCTCCGTCGCTGGACCCCAACAGCATATCCGTACACCCAGATCAAGGCGTGCAGATCACAAAAATAGAAAAGAGCATGGTCCTCTTGGACCAATGGTTGCCAGAGGAGTTAATTGCTCTAAATCGTCAGATCAATTCAAAAAAGGCCCAGATAGCGGAGATTCAATCCCAGATAAATACCCTCACACAATCTGCAAGGATACTCGAAAATACCATATTGCCTGCCGATACAACGAAGTCAAAGGAAATTCTTAGCGATCTACGGCAGGAAAGATATGCCATCGAACGCCAACTTCGCGATTTCGAACTCGATTTAGAAAAACAAAGGACAAGCTTAAAATCCCTACAAGATCAATGGAACGAGCTTTGCCCCAAAGAGAACTTCGCTACCAGCATCAACATGTCTTCTTCTGGAAAGGGAAAGATCAGAATTCGAGCCTTTAGCAAGAATGCCGGTTGGCAACCACTTTACTACGTCAACTACAGTTCCAAGAAGGGAGAACTTACCCTTGACCTAAAGGCTGAAATTACGCAGAAAACGGGGATACCATGGATGGGCGAAATCAAGCTCTACTCTAATGCAGCCCAAGGGGATGTGGCTATGCCCGAATTGCCACCTTTGGTCGTGGAGTTTAGGGAACCGGTCACCCTAAAGAGCTTTCCCGTCGAAGCGGCAAGACTCACCCTAGACGCTGGCGGAGCAAGAAGGATTGAGTCGCTTTCGGGGCTAACATATAGCGTAAAGGGTCAAGTTTCAGGGATTGGCATTCCCACTACACTGCCACTTGAAAGGAATGTTGAAAAAATCGATCTAGAGATAATTTGTTTGCCGCAAATAGACGTACAAGCCTGGGCAGTCGCTCGCACAAAACCCCTTGGCAAAGCTACCTTAAGCGGCAAGGCCCATGTATCCATTGACGATGTCCCTACGGGAACGACGACCATAGAAGAAAAAAGCCCAGGAGAAAGCCTTGTCATTTCCTTAGGTAGAGTGCCACTGGTGATGGCGACAAGAGAGGCATTAATACCCGCTAAATCCGAGGAAAAACCTGACAAGGGAATTTTTGTGGACGGATACAGCATTCGAGTAGCAAACGGACTTTCAAGCGAAGCTTCCGTAACCGTCATAGATAGGATACCCGTTAGCACCCACCAAGACATAAAGGTAAACACCATAACCCTGGATCCCAAGCCGGTGGAGATTACCCAAAAGGGACTGTGCACCTGGAAATTGAAATTAAAACGGGGAGAAGAGAAGGTCATATCGGTCAAATACGAGATAACCTATCCTAAAGATAGGGAAATCGTGATACATCCTATGTTTTAGCGCTTTTCTTTCCCGCTCTGCCTCGGTTTCCTTGACAAGTCGAGTGTTAGGGTATAAATTTGGTTAGGCTAACTTTTATGGTTATGTTTTAAGCGTTAAACATCAGGAAAAAACGAAGGCGCTACATTCATTATGAAGGGATGTATTTATTGAGATGATGGCAAAAAGGACGGACGGGGAAGCGCAACCCCTAATTTTCTTGGATAACAGCACCTTTGCAGAGGTCATTTCCCTGCCCCCTGGGCAGTGCGGGAAAAGGTTAGAGGCCCTTGGACTTAGGCCCGGCAAAATTATAAAAAAACTATACGGCATGCCCTTCTGTGGTCCTGTTACTTTAGAAATAGACGGAAGACAGATCGCCATAGGATATGGCGCTGCATCGCGAATTATTGTAAAGACCTTGAAACAAGAAAATGTGGCCTTGGAGTGATCACAAATGTCCTGTCACGGTCTGTTTGGTAAATTATTCGAAAAACACGGAAGAACAAAAGAAAATACTGTTCCTCGCGATAACGAGATTTTTCACTGCGGGGAATTTCATTGTAGCGAATGTCCTTTGGCATCGCGATGCAGCATGAAGAGCGAAGGAAACCCGCCGAATTCTACGTTAATGGACAAAAAACTCAAAAGAGTGCTTTTAATGGGCAACCCGAACGTGGGAAAGAGTGCAATATTTTCTCGTTTGACGGGACTTCATGCCATCTCTTCCAATTATCCCGGCACTACAGTGGGTTTTTTGGAAGGATCGGTCGTAATAAATGGCGAGACTTACAAGCTCATAGATGTACCTGGCGCTTACACCTTGGATCCGACAAACGAAGCCGAGGAGGTTGCCCTGCGCATTTTAAACGAGGGAGCAGATATAGTAATAATAATCTTAGATGCCACGGCGCTAGAGAGAAATTTATATTTGGCCCTTCAAGTACTGGAAAAGGGCTACCCTTCAGTGATAGTACTGAACATGATTGACGAGGCCAGACACAAGGGCATACAGATTGATCTAAAGGCCTTAGAAAGGGAGCTAGGCGTTCCCGTCGTGTCAACGGTAGCGCTTACCGGGGAAGGAATTGCAGCCCTCAAGGCAGCACTTCCCAAGGCACGCCCCTCATTTCTGCTTCCGATGACCAAGGACGAACGTTGGCGTTTCATAGGCGACATAGTGATGCGCGTCCAGATGGTGACGCATAGACACCACACGTTTAGAGATAGACTTGAAGACATAAGCGTTCATCCCCTGTCTGGGATGTTTTTAAGCCTTTTAGTGATAATTGCCAGCTTTTACGCCGTAAGGATTATAGGTGAAGGCCTGATAAATTACCTCCTCGATCCCTTTTTTAATTCAATATGGGGCCCTTTTTTGAACGTCATATCCAACGTCTTGGGCGGATCGGGTTTCATACATGACATTCTCATAGGTCATCTGATAGATGGGAGCATAAACTGGGAGCAAAGTTTCGGCATATTGTCGACGGGCATTTACGTGGAATTCGCCATGGTCTTTCCTTACATCATCTCTTTTTATCTGGTTTTATCGCTCCTTGAGGATATCGGCTATCTGCCAAGACTAGCCGTACTGTTCGACGCACTGCTTCACAAGATAGGCTTACACGGATTTGCCATAGTACCTACACTGCTGGGATTGGGATGTAACGTCCCGGGAATTCTGGCCACCAGGGTGTTGGAATCCGAGCGAGAACGCTTTATTGCCGCGACGCTGATCTCCGTTGCAGTGCCCTGTGCGGGGCTTCAGGCCATGATATTTGGCGTCATAGGTTCGCTTGGCCTGGTTTATATCGCGATCGTATATGCTTCGCTTTTAGGAGTATGGTTGATATTGGGTTACATGCTCAATAAAACTCTCTCCGGACAAAGCCCCGAGCTTATAGTGGAAATACCGCCCTACAGGCTGCCATCGCTTCGCAACTTGGGCTTCAAGCTATGGTTTCGCATATCTGGATTCCTGCTCGAGGCCACACCGCTAGTTTTGCTTGGAATACTGATAGCCAATTTACTATATTCCAGCTCGGTCTTGCCCTTTTTATCCAACATCTTAAGCCCTTTAGTCAAATTGCTTGGCCTTCCACCCCAGGCCATGGGTGCTATATTACTTGGATTTTTGAGGAAGGACGTGGCGGTGGGATTGCTTCTGCCTTTGGGGTTGACCCCACGTCAGCTTGTGGTAGCTACGGTAGTCCTGGCAATGACATTTCCATGCATAGCCACCTTCGTCGTGCTTTTCAAGGAATTGGGCTTAAAGAGGCTGATTCAAAGCGTTTTAATCATGATATCCATCTCGCTTATAACCGGCATTGCTCTCAACTATCTACTTTCATATTTAGCAATATGATCATAGGCTATAAAGGAAGAGCTATACGTCCGCCTTGCCACTCCTCTATATGCCACGGCACATCAAACACATCGCTTAGCATGCTTGCATCTACTTCGCTTGAACCACAAATGTATCTGATGGATCCCTCCTTCATAAGTGCTACTCTGTCGGCAAATCTAAGCGCCAGATTTACGTCGTGCATGACACAAAGAGCAGCCCTTCCGTTCTTGACGTAATTTCGCAGTATCCTCATTACAGCTATCGAATACTTTGGGTCCAACGCGCTCGTTGGCTCATCAAGCAACATGATGGCCGCGTCCTGCGTAAGACATTGGGCAATCATAACCCTTTGCACTTCGCCCCCCGACAGGGTAGTAATTATTCGATCCTCAAAGCCAGTCATGCCAACCTCATCTAAGTTATGTCGGGCAAGATTAAGGTCTTTATCGCTATAATCTCCAAGAAATGAAATCCATGGATATCGCCCGAGCAACACGACATCCATCACCTTGAAAGGCATGACCACCTGAACCTTTTGGGGCATATATGCTGCAGCCCTGGCTAATGTCTTGCGGGTAAAGCTCTCCATGGGCAAATTTAATATCCTTATATCTCCTTCTTTGTCCGCCAATCTGACGAAGGCCTTCACCATAGTGCTCTTTCCGCTGCCATTGGGGCCAAGCAGTGCAAACACTTCCCCGCTTCGCATGTCAAGCGAAACGTCATAAACGACCTTTTTACTGCCATAGTATACCGAAACGCCGATAGCGCTCAACAAAATAGGTCTCATGTTGCCCTCATGTGCCAAAGCCAAACACCATCCGTCTCGATCATGATTTCCAAAGAAACAAGCAAAATATTGGGCCTCCCACAAGGGCAGTCAATACCCCAACCGGCAGAGATCCTATAGCACGAGCCGTCACATCCGCCCAAAGCAGCATCAAACCTCCACCCATCCAGGAAGCAAAGAGCAACCTGCCATGGGAATGTCCGACCATCATCCGAAGCAAGTGAGGCACTATTAACCCCACGAAGCCTATGACACCACAATAGGACACAACTACCGACGTGATCAAGGAGGCCGCTAACAGCAAGATCCATCTCATGCGCACTATGTTCATTCCCAGGGTCTCGGCCTTCCCTTCTCCAAGGGATATGATGTCCAATTCCCTATGTAACAACAAAAATAAAAGGGCTATGCATGACGCAATAAGGCATCCCGGTAACCACCTCCAGCTTGCCGAATTAAAACTTCCCATGACCCAAAAAAAGAAAGCCCCTAATTTTTCGGGGAACAAGGTCTGAAGAAGCATCATCAAAGCTTGAAGGATGCTGCCGACAACCACTCCCGAAAGGATGAGCCGTGTAGGATCAACGGAACGGGATCTATGGCTTAAAGCCCACACCCCCAACAAAGTTAAGGCTCCTCCGAGGAATGCAAAGAGTCTGACTAAATTGACGTTGAAGGCGATGGCGATGGTTGCTCCCAAGGCTGCCCCTGAGGCAACTCCCAGGGTATAACTTTCGGCCAAGGGATTTAACAAAAGTCCCTGATAAACAGCTCCTGTAACTCCCAAAACCGATCCGACGAAAAAGACCATGAGAGTCCTTGGAAGCCTTACGAATAAAAGAATCGTGTCATAAACACCTGAGGCACCTGCCCCCGAAGAAGGAAATCCCACCTTGCCCAGAATGATATTCGCCACTTCCGGCAGGGGGATGCGCACCTCTCCAACTGCAAGCGACAAACATGCGCTGAAAAAAGCCAAAAATAGGCTTACCGCAACGAAAAGCATGTAACCCTTTCTATTCACCAGATTCTTCCCCTCTAAAGTTCTATGGTAAGGCGAACCAAATTTTTCTGTGGCACCTCACGGTTTTTGAGCATGTTAACCAACAACCTGGCAGCCAACACTCCCATTTCAAAGGAGGGCAAATATATGCAACCACCGCCCAAGGCCTTGGCATAGTTTATGTCGTTAAATAATAATAACATATCGCCCATCGAAAATTCCTGGTCCGAATTTATGGAGTCCCTTGATTCCTTATCTTGATAAATAAGCCTCTTTATTCCATCCGGCAGTGAGCCGTCGCAGATCCAGAGGGTATTTTTACCGTCAGCGTCATATTCGATAAGTTCCTGTTTGAGCATCGAATTTGCCTTAGTATCGCCTATGAAGGCTATATGCCTTCCATCAGCGATTTTTTTGATCTCCCTTGCGATATCAGACCAAAAGGGCGACACGCAAACATATTGATCGGTCGTATCTCCTACAGCGACGGTGGGCACTTTCATATCCGGCGGTGGATTTCCAACCCATATAATGCCCTCTACCTCATGGGCCATCGAGCGCGATTTTATAAAATCGGCATCAAAGTAGTCAGCCACATACACTATTGGCTCCTTATCCATGGCAGCAAGTATGCGGCCCAGGCCTTTAAGAAACTTGTTCATCTGAGGTACATCCTGCTCCTCGAACACTATGTAGACGAGGCCGGACTTTCTTGCTGATAAGCCGCGCGCAAGAGCGTTGGGCTTGTATCCCAAGCGCTTTATGACCTCCCACACCCTCTCCCTTGTCTTTGGAGATATTCGGGGATCACCCCTTAAGACGCGGCTTACAGTAGCTTTATCAACTCCCGCCTCTTTTGCAACATCAGCCATTGTAACGGACATCAACTTCACCTCTAAGCATAACCTACCATACCCAGTTATTTTATCTCAATAAAACCGTCACCTGGACAAAATAAACAGCAAGACGGAAGATAATAAATCTTCCGTCTTGCCTGAGGGCATTAGGCTAATAAGTCTACATTACGACTTATCCCCATGCTTTGAAACAGTTCTTGCAACATCACTTGCTGCAGCTCGAGGTTTTTCTTCAGCATCGTCGTTGCTACAACGCCTTGTACATCGTTAAGCATTTCTTGAGAAATGGCGCTGACCTGCCCTGTCTCCATGGGCATCACCTCCCATAACAGCCCCCTCAATATTATCGACATTATCCAGCGATAAGACCAACTGTTTGCCCTAAAATTGGACCAAGAGCATGTCTTTCTTGCCGGAAACCCCACCTCGCAGTTTGATATTTGCAATCCAGCGCAAGGGCAATGATATAATATTGTCTAGGAAGAAGGATAAAAGGAGGTGTTTTTAGATGACGGTAAAGTATAGCCATTTGTTTTCGGAAGGAAAAATCGGCAACTTGAGGCTTAGAAACCGCATTGTAATGCCTCCAATGGGAACTAACTTTGCAAATGCAGATGGCTCTGTCAGTCAGACTCTCATCGATTATTACACCGAGAGGGCCCGCGGCGGAGTCGGTCTCATCATCGTAGAGATAGTATGTGTCGATAGTCCGGTAGGCAAGGCCATAACCAACCAGCTGTGCCTCGATGACGATAAATACATTGGCGGATTTGCCGACCTGGCAGAGTCAGTACACTTAGAAGGAGCCAAGATATTTGTTCAACTTCATCATGCAGGAAGACAAACTACTCCGGACATTACCGGAGGAATTCAGCCGGTGTGTCCCTCTGCAACCCATGAAGGATTTTTGAACGTCACACCCAGAGAACTGTCAAACGAGGAGATAGAAGATCTGGTACAAAAATTCGTAAGCGCTGCCGTTCGGGCCAAGATGGCCGGAATTGATGGCGTAGAGCTCCATGGAGCTCATGGTTACCTCATCGGCCAGTTTATGTCACCTCATATAAACAAACGCACCGACAAGTGGGGAGGAAGCACTGAAAGGCGCATGCGCTTTCCCCTTGAGATCATAAGGGGCATACGCGAAAAACTTGGCCCCAATTTTCCGATATGTTTCCGTTTCAATGCGGATGATTTCGTAGAAGACGGCATCGACATCGAGGAGGCCAAGAAGATCGCTCGAATCCTCGAGGATGCTGGTGTGGATGTATTAAACGTCAGCGTCGGCATATATGAAGCGATGCCAACGCTCTTGGAGCCCTTCCATTTCGAGGAAGGTTGGCGGGTTTACACTGCGGAAGCCATTAAAAAGGTGGTAAATATCCCCGTCATCACGGTTGGAGTCATACGTGACCCCGTCCTTGCCGACTCCATTATAGCGGAAGGCAAAGCCGACTTCGTGGCCATTGGACGGGGACTGATAGCAGACCCGGAGTGGCCAAAGAAGGCATACGAAGGTCGCGACGAGGAGATCCGCAAATGCATTTCGTGCAACACCTGCATCGGCTTAAAGGTCTTCTCTGGGCAAAGGATGAGATGTTCCGTCAATCCCAGGGTGGGATATGAATGGAAATATCCCTATTTGCCATGTGCCTGCGAGAAGAAAAAGGTCGTGGTGATCGGTGGCGGGCCCGCGGGAGCCTATGCGGCCATAACTGCAGCTAGTAGGGGTCACGAGGTCGTTCTCTTCGAAAAGGAAAATAAAATAGGGGGACAGCTGAACATTTCATGCCTGCCGCCCGGCAAGGAGAAGATCTCATGGTTTACCGAATGGCTTGAAGGAGAGCTGAAGCGTCAGAATGTTACACTGCGCCTTGGAGAATGCGCAACCCCCGAAAAGATATCTGCCCTCAGGCCGGATATAGTTATCCTTGCAACAGGTGCTGAACCCATAGTGCCCAATATCCCCGGCATCGAAAGGGCATATCTGTCCTGGGATGTGCTAAAGGGCAAGGTTAACGTACCTTCCGGAGAGGAAGTGGTAGTGATTGGAGGCGGATTGGTAGGCTGCGAAACGGCTCATTATCTCCTGGATAAGGGATGCAAGGTCACAATCGTTGAGATGTTGGACGACATAGCATTGGATATGGAGCCTATCGGGCGATTCGATCTTCTTAATACATTCGTTTCTAAAGGAGTCAAGATGCTGACGAAAAGCCTGGTTACGGCCATAACGCCTGAAGCCATCCAAATCGTGGATGCCTATAAGAGGGTTCGTGAGGTTCCTGCAAAGCATGTCGTCTTAGCCGTCGGACAAAAGCCTGCAGGCTGCGATCTGGCAAAAGCCCTGTGCGATATGGGCATCCCGGTGATCACCGTGGGCGATGCCCGAGCCGTAGGGAAAATTGTAGATGCTGTGCTATTTGGCTTTGATGCGGGCGTTAAGGTATAAGCCTATATTCGAAGTTGCAGTTGCATATTAAACTAATACCCCTAACTCCTGTCTTTCAATCAGGAGTTAGGGGTATTAGTTGCCTGCCATCCTACGAGCTCAAAGAGAAGGCAAAATAACTACCTTTTGTCCGATCTTTGCCATTCTTACAACCTCTAGGAGATCGTCATTTGCCATCCTGATACAACCGTGGCTAGCATTTGTTCCTATTTCATGGAGATGATTTTCATCGGTTCCATGAATGCCAATCCCCTTCCATCTGTTAGTCTCGAGACGAACGAAATAAGGACCGTAGCCAATTAACTGTTTAGTTGCTTTATCTTCGTAAAATCCCCAGTTACTTGCATCCTCAATGGACTTTATATGAAATATGCCCTCAGGTGTACGCATATCTCCAACTTTAGTTTTCTGGCCCGGACTTCTTCCAGTTGCCACTGACCATCCTCCGTAGACCTCTTTATCAATCTCGGAAACAGCTATCAACACATGATCTTCTTTGACACATACCCATGATATCTTCTTAAGCTTATCGGCTTTTATATCCCTCGCAAGCTTAACAGTGACCAGATCATCGGAATGTAAGTGCAGTTGGGTGCTGAAGTACCTTCTTGCAATCTGAAGCAGCCTTTCTTCATCGAGCCTGAAGCTACCATAGGCAGAACCAGTGTAAAATACCGAAAACACTAAGATCACTGATACCAGCACAAAGGATAAACGCCCCAAATTTAATTTCATATTAAGCTTAAACCTTTTCATTTCGCTCGGATATCCCCTTGCCGTTTTTAGACAGACTCAAAACAGCTTCCGCCTATAAACTCACGAATTATCGAATTATTTGGTACCTCATCTGCCGGCATAAATGGCACATAGTGCAAAAAGGTCAATAGTCGTTGGGCCTCGCCAAACATTGGAGAATCTTCATGGATGTTTCTAAGCAACGGCTCTGCATATCCCTTAAGGACAGCCAATTCGTAAACCGTCGCTGAATTAAACATCACATGAGCCCTTTCCTGGTAGGGGAAAATATGCCTTTGCGCTCCCCTGATCACTGAAGGCCACTGAAGCAAGGTATCCTCAGGGCTTTTTCCTCGAGTGCGATGATCTCGAACCAGACGTCGTATTAATCTATTATCCGTGGTGCTGGTCCTATTGTGTCGATCCAAGTTGATGCCCGTCAAGGGGGACACATACAAACGCCACTTCTGAGCCTCCGGAACGCTTTGGCTTATGGATTCATTCAGGCCGTGTATGCCCTCCACTATTATGATGGTATCTTTGCCCAAACGCACCGTGCGCCCCCTTTCCCTGCTGCCGGTGAAGAAGTTAAAACGGGGCAGTTCGACCTCAAAACCCTCGATCAGCTTTATTAGGTTATCGTTAATAAGATCCAGATCTAAAGCTTCCAGAGCTTCAAAATCGTAATTTCCCTTTTCGTCCCTAGGGGTTCTTTCCCTCTCTACAAAATAGTCATCTAAGGAGATCATAAAAGCTCGCTTGCCGAAGACCTGAATTTGTATGCGCAACCTCTGGGCCGTCGTCGTCTTGCCGGATGCTGAAGGTCCGGCTATGCAAATAAGCCTGATGTCGTCATTGGTCGCAATCATTTCCGCTAAATGAGACAGCCATTGAGAGTGCAATGCCTCAGATATCTGAATCACATCGTTGGATTCTCCCCGCGACACCAAGCCGTGAAGGCTTTCCATGGTGCTCACGCCCAAGATGTCGAGCCATTTGGCATATTGCGTAAATACTTCGGACAAACGTTTCGAGGGCATAAAAGGCGGAAGCCCCTGAGGATAGGCCACAGTCGGGAAACGCAGGACCATCCCCTGCTCATATGGCACCAGATCAAACACTTTCATGTAACCGGTAGATGGGGCCAGGGGAGCGTAAAAATAGCCGTACATATCGTTACATCTATAGACCTCTATGGGATCTACTGCTGCCCATCGAAATAAGTTAGCCTTATCCACATTGCCCTGGCGGGTAAATATCCTTATCGCCTTATCACCGGAGATAATTTCTCGCTTCAGTGGAATATCCGAAGCTACTAATCTCTTGAGTTCTTCTTTGATCGCCCAGACCTTGTCTTCAGAAACTGATCCCGATTCAAGCTCACAGTAATATCCGTCGCTTATGGAATGCCTTATAAAGACGTCCTCGGACAAGGCCCTTTTAGAGGCAAGCACCAACAAAAAGCTGAGGCTTCTTCTGTATACCTCCATCCCTTCAAAGCTGGAGGTATCGACAAACTCCACAAAACAATCATCATCTACCGTCCAGTCTAGGGACCGCAAATAATTATTTACCCTCCAGGCAACTATATTGGATTCGCCATCTTTCCCGCAGGCCAAGAGAACTTCTTGCCCCTTTAAGGGCCTTTCTGACGTCAAACTGCCATTATCCTTAATGTGAACCGTAAAGCTCGTCTTTTGCAACCCTTAACCCCCAAAACTGGAAATGTATGATTTCTATGATGGTTATACATTTACAGCTTAAATTATAGCCACTGAGCTGCCGAAGGCTTAAATGAGGCATATACCTCCATCCCTGGATATATATCGAGACTTTTGATATAGTCTTTGTCGACCAAAGACACCAAATTTAATTCGCCAAGGGCAATGGAAACCCTAAGTAGCCCGTCGTTAGAATAAACCATCTGCGTTACGAGGCCGCGAAGTAAATTGCATGCTGACCCTCCATCATCGTTGATGGCATTGCTCAGCAGGGATATGTCACCGGGGCTTACAGTCACGGCATTTGAAGAAGATGGAATGCCTGAGACATAAATTTTCTGTCCATCCTTTAGCTTCTTGCAGTAAAGACCGTCGCCAACCTTTTCCCATGGTCCGAGGATGACGTTTTCTGGGCCATGGCTTGCGACGCGGCCTCCCCACAGAGAAATGGTTTCGTCGGCTGAGTTGTAAAGCCACAACAAATCGTGGCTGACCATTATTATAGTAGTCTTCCACTCTTCCTTTGCCCTTACCACAGCCTCATTTATGAGGGTCTCAGAGACAGTATCTACGTTGGCCGTTGGTTCATCCAAAAGTAGGACCTTCGGTCTCAGTGCCAATCTAGCAGCCAATGCAACCCTCTGTGCTTCTCCTCCTGAAAGCTCATACCATTGCCTATTGGCAAAATCCTTTACGGGTAAGCCCACCATTTCCAAGGCCTCTTTAACACGATGTTTTATTGTGTTCAAATCCATATGCCTCATCTTTAAACCAAATGCTACGTTATCCTTCACCCTGCGGGTTAATAGCCGTGTGTTTTGCAAAAGCATGGTCACCTCTCGGCGCAAAGAGGGCACAAGCTGAGGCGATACTAAAGATCCGTTATAATAAATGTTTCCAGCATCAGGCTCATCCAAGAAGGCTAAAATCCTCAGTAATGTTGTCTTCCCGCTGCCATTGGGGCCAACTAAGCCATATATCTTGCCCTCCTCTATCACCAGATGGTCTATGGAAAGGGCACATCTTTCGTTATAGTAGCGTTTGATCCCAGTTAATCTGTAAAGCATCATAGCTCACCGCGATTGTCGTCTTCTTTTAGCAAAGGCCAGGGTACCATTGACTAAAAAGGCTATTAGAAGAAGTATTAAGCCTAAGGCTATACCCATGGCAAATTGTCCTTTATTGGTCTCAAATGCCATGGCTGTCGTAATGGTCCTTGTTCTCCATTTGATGTTTCCGCCAAGCATAGAAGCGGAACCAACTTCGGATATGATGCGACCGTATGCCGTTACTGCCGCCATCAAGATTCCATAGCGAGCTTCCCATAACATATCCAATACTAATCTTTTTCCTGTAGCCCCCAAAGTAAGAAGTGTATCCCTTACTGACAGATCTAATTCTTCCACTGCCTGAGCCGATAAGGCAATTATGATAGGAAGTGCAAGGACAACTTCGCCAACGATGACACCCTTGATGGTAAAAAGTAAATTCAAATTGCCAAGCGGACCCCGGCTCGAGATGAAAGCGTATACCCATAACCCAACCAGAACCGTTGGAAGAGCAAGCAATGTATCTGCAACCGATCTTATGAACCGCTTCCCGGGGAAATCGGAGTATCCTAAAAAGAAGCCGAGCGGAAAACCGATCAACAAAGCAATCAATATGGCCAACGAAGACGCTTTGAGCGTAGCGTAAACGGCGGAATAGACTTCCTCGTTTCCGCTAAATAACAAAACAAAAGCCTCTCTTATCCCGTCGAATATATAATCCACAAAGTTCGACCCCCTTAAACGTACCTTATCAAGCAATAAATAATAATGCAAGTATGATATATAATATAAAGACAGGCCGTCGCAGGGGGATGCAACGGCCTCATTGGGGGATTGGAGCATTCTATTATCAACTTAAAATGCGTAGGATGTCTTATTTGGATGTGGCGTCAGCATTTGGGAAAAACAGCTGCTTTCCCATGAGCCTGAAGTCTGCTATTGCTTTTTGCCCTTCTGGACCTGCCATCCACTCTATAAACTTCTTTGCCAAATCATATTTGACTTTCGGGCAATGCTCCGGGTTAACGGCTATTACGCTGTATTGGTTTATCAGATATTTATCGCCCTCGCAAAGGATCACTAAAGGCGGATTGCCCTGATGATCGGCTTCGTATTTTATATAGGTTCCTCTATCGGTGAGGGTATAACCCTTCTTTTCGGCAGCGACATTGATGGTTACCAACATGCCCTGACCCGTTTGTACATACCATTCTTCCTTATCGGGAACAGGTAATCCCGCCGTCTTCCAAATGAACTTTTCTTTCATGTGAGTGCCGGACTCGTCTGCCCTACTGACGAAAACGGCCTTTTTCTCGGCAATCTTTTTGAATGCCTCGGTCGATGTTAATCCCTTTATTCCAGCTGGATCCTCTTTGGGACCGATGATGATGAAGTCGTTATACATCACCTGAGTTCTGTCGATGCCAAATCCCGCCTCCACAAACTTCTTTTCAGAATCTGGATCGTGAACCAGCAAGACATCTACGTCGCAATTCTCGCCCAATTTCAAAGCCTTACCCGTACCGGTTGCAGTCCACTGAAGGGTTATGCCGGTATCGGCCTTGAAAAGCGGTGCCAGGTAATCGAGCAACCCCGTATCATCAGTGCTCGTGGTGGTGGCCATTAAAAGCACCTGTTCATCTGCGCGAGCTATACCCTGAACGAAAGATAGGCACAGCAAGGATATGATAAAAATTGGCAATATCCTTTTGACGAACGTCTTCATGCAAATCCCTCCTTAGCCTGGTATAGTAGATTTTTGGTAAATCCTCATAAATAAAACCCCTTCCCGTTAGGAAAGAGGTTTTAAAGCTCTTCCTCCTTTCCAGACGGGAGGCCTTTTCGTTTCCAAAAAGACCCTATCGATCAATGCTCATAGGCAATATGCCCTTAGATACATTGATTCGGAGGCATTTAATTTTTACATCTCAAATTACGATGACGCACTGCTAAAACTAATAATACTAAGCAGCCTCTTAAATGTCAAATCGATCTACTTACTCCCACACCTTCTTCACGGCATCGACAGACGGACGAGACATGTAACTCCCAATCACAAAGGCTACGAAAGTCACAACAAAGGTGGGAACAATTGGGTGTACACCATGAAGTATTGAAGAATATTGGCTGAGCAATATAAAAAAGACAACCCCGACTATCATTGAAGCCAATGCGCCGGAAGCGGTGGCACGTTTCCAATATAGACCCATCACTATGGGCCAGAAAAAGACAGCCTCGAGACCACCGAAGGCAAAAAGGTTTATCCATACTATCAAACTGGGCGGATTTAATGCAACCAGAAATACGATGACCCCTATTAAGGCAGTGACTATAAAACTAATGCGCCTAACCTTAGAGTCGTTATGCGCTGCATCGGGGTTGATATATCCCACATATAAGTCGTTGATAATTGCCGCTGACGCCAACAGCAGTTGAGAATCTACAGTAGACATGATCGAGACCATGGGTCCGGCCAAAAATATGCCTGCAAAGATTGGAGGCAAAATTTTAATCGTCAGCGTCGGAATGACGGAATCTACAACCTCAATGCCCGGCAAGGCCCCCCTGCCGAGAGCGCCGGCCAGATGCATGCCCAACATCAAAAAGCCGGTCACGAACGTACCTATTACAATGGCCCTATGCATAGATCTCGAATCCTTATACCCCATACATCGCACCGCCGTATGGGGTAGCCCTATTACCCCAAGACATACCAATATCCAGAAGGACAATATGAAGGGTTTTGTCACAAAACCCCCCGCTCCAAAGGGGGTAAGCAATGCAGGATCTTGTGCCATTATCCTCGCGCTAATGGCCTCCATGCCTCCTCCGGCCCTTATTATCCCAAAGAGCAAGGCAAAGGTTCCGCATACCATCACTATCCCTTGAAATGCATCGGTCAATACGACAGCCCTAAATCCGCCAATGGCGGTATAAAATACGACTGTTAAGGCAAAAATAAAGAGGCCGACCTTATACGGAACACCTATTGCCTCAAAAAGCCTTGCGCCTCCTATAAATTGGGCCACTATAGCAGCGGTAAAAAATATTAGCAGGCTAACCGAAGCTATCACCACGACTGCAGCATTTTCATACCTGACCCTCAAAAAATCGTTAATGGTAATGGCATTAATCTTTCGAGCTACTATGGCAAACTTCTTGCCCAAAAAACCCAATGTAAGATAAGCAGTAGGTACCTGTACCATTGCAAGCAAGACCCAGCCCAAGCCAACCTTGTAAGCCATGCCAGGCCCGCCAATGAAGCTGCTTGCGCTGACATAAGTGGCAACCAACGTCATGGCCAATACAAACCCACCCATGGAGCGATTGCCTATGAAGTATTCGTTCAAAAAGGATGCCTTTGTCTTTGCAATGCTTCTGTTGGCCAAGTAACCAATATAAAATACTATAGCAAGATATAGAACTATGGGGATTGCT
Source organism: Acetomicrobium flavidum (assembly GCF_900129645.1). Lineage (NCBI taxonomy): Bacteria > Thermotogati > Synergistota > Synergistia > Synergistales > Acetomicrobiaceae > Acetomicrobium > Acetomicrobium flavidum. The sequence continues at coordinate 1,511,859 of NZ_FSQZ01000001.1, read as the reverse complement.
ACCTGGAAGTTCATCCTTCTTCACCTTCCGGGACTGTGCCTTTTCCATCGCTATCCAACGGTATGTCCTTAAAGAAAAACTTCACCATGGCCCAGGAGGCGAAAGAAAACACCACAAACCCCATGATACAACTCCAGAAAAACCAACTTGGAAATCCCATAATAAATGAGTAACTTGTTACGGGCTTTGAACCCAACCCATAGGCAAAACCGTACCACCAAAAAAAGTACAACAGCGTCAGCAGCAGAGAGTAAAAAGCTTCCTTGTTGGCTAACTTATACCGTGGATCTTCATTGATATCCACTTCATTTCACCTCCAAGACTGCTCCTTTTGCTCCGGAAGTCACAAATGCCCGATATCTTTCCAGAAACGGGCTATCGAGCTTCCGCAAGATCGGCTTCCACTGCTTCCTTCTCAATGAAAGCTCTTCGTCACTAACCTCGACATCAAGCTTACGGGCTGGAATGTCTATTACGATCAGATCACCATCCTTGAGCAATCCTATGGGCCCACCCTCAGCAGCCTCGGGCGAGACATGGCCTATGGACGCTCCCCTGGTCGCTCCACTGAACCTGCCATCCGTTATCAAAGCGACGCATTTATCGAGTCCCATTCCTGCCAAGGCTGAGGTCGGACCAAGCATCTCGCGCATACCAGGCCCTCCCTTGGGACCTTCGTATCTTATGATAACCACATCGCCCGCCTTGATCTTGCCGGAAAAAATGGCTTCAGTAGCTTCCTCTTCAGAGTCAAAGATCCTAGCAGGGCCAGTGTGTATCATCATCTCCGGGGATACAGCAGACTGTTTTACGACAGCCCCGTCCGGAGCAAGCCGTCCGTAAAGAACTGCCAAGCCCCCTTCTGCATGATAGGGCCTGTCAACGGGTCGTATTACTTCATCATCTAAAACCCTAACTTCCGCCAGGTTTTCAGCCACTGTTTTGCCAGTCACGGTGATCAAATCTCCGTCAATTAACCCAGCCTCAAGCAATCTGCTCATGACGCCCTGCACTCCTCCTGCAAAGAAAAGGTCTTCGATATGATAACGACCGCCAGGGCTCATGCTGCATATATGGGGGCACCGTCGACTCATTTGGTCAAAAAGCGAAAGGGGAAGGTCTAAACCGGCTGCCCACGCGATGGCTGGAAGATGCAGGGCAGTATTCGTCGAACCGCCAAGGGCCATGTCTACTGCAATAGCATTGATGAAGGCCACCTTAGTCAATATAGTACGTGGAGTTATTCCTTTATCGAGAAGCTGCATAATTGCCCGACCTGTCGCTTTGGCTAAGCGAATTCTCTCGGAAAAGACTGCCGGAATAGTTCCATTGCCTGGAAGCGCCAACCCTAAGGCTTCCATCATGCAGTTCATCGTGTTTGCCGTAAACATTCCAGAACAGGACCCGCATGTGGGACAGGCAATACTTTCCAATTTGCCAAGCTCATCTTCCGTTATTACCCCGGCAGCGCACTTACCAACAGCCTCAAACATCGAAGATAGATCTACAACGTTTTTATCGACATCTCTGCCGGCCAACATGGGCCCTCCACTTAGGATAATAGCAGGAATATTCAACCGAGCTGCTGCCATTGCCATACCGGGCACAATCTTATCGCAATTAGGCACCAGGACAAGGGCATCAAATCCGTGTGCTTTAGCCATTATCTCGATGGAATCCATTATATGTTCCCTGCTTGCAAGAGAATACCTCATCCCTTCATGATTCATGGCCAGACCGTCGCATACCCCTATGGTGGGAAATTCAAGCGGTAGTCCCCCGGCAGCATAAATCCCCGCCTTAACGGCCTCCACCAAGGATCTAAGGTGCATATGGCCTGGAATTATCGAATTATAAGCGTTAGCTATGCCAACCCATGGCCTCTCTATTTCCCATTTCTCATATCCATCGGCCATGAGCAATGACCTATGGGGAGCCCTGGAGATGCCTTTTTTTATCTTATCGCTTCTCATTTAATATTCTCCTTCAAGTTTTCTCAGAAAGGCGGATATACAATCCAGCCCCTTCCTTAAAACTTCAGAGTCACATGCAAAGCCAATCCTCGCCCAGCCTTCGAACTCCGGACCGAAGGCGCTTCCCGGGACCAAAAAAGCTCCCGTTTCATTCAACAATCTTCTACAAAAGTCTCTTGAGGAAATGTCATATTCGCCGAAGTTTAGAAAAGCCGTAGTTCCCGCCTTTGGAGGAACCCAGCTGACGTGATCCTCTTTTTCGATCCACGAGGTCAATATGGCCAAGTTCTCTTGGATGATTTTTCGGTTTCTTTCCAATATTCGATCTCGATTTTTAAGGGCAACGACGCCAAGATAATCATCGATACGTCCGCAACTTATGGTGGTGTAGTCCCTATGAAGAAAGCATTCTCTTATGACTTCAATAGGTCCCGCTATCCATCCCAACCTAAGTCCGGCAAGCGAAAAGACTTTAGACATGCTTCCAGTGCTTATGCCCCTTTCGTAGAGGTCAACTATGGAAGGGGTAATATTACCTGTTTCATGTTCAAGACCACGATATACCTCATCGCAGAGCACGTAGGCACCAAAGCTATCGGCGATCTCTATAACCTCTTTTATAAACTTTTCATCCATCAAAGCACCCGTGGGGTTATTGGGGTTGTTCAGGCAAATCATCTTGAGGTTCTTTGCGGACTTAGCTATAGCTTTAAGCTCTTCCACATCGGGCAGAAATCCATTTTCCGGCCTTAACTGCCACAAGTAAACCTGCGCCCCAAATGCCTTGGGAACGCTATAAAGCTGTTGATAAGTAGGGTATACGGAAATCACGCTGTCTTGTGGTTCTATCAAAGAAAACTGCGCTAAAAAGTTTGCGCCTATTCCTCCCTGAGTTACCAATATATGTTCTTCATTCATGCGTCCGTAAAGTGAGGCAATATATCTACGCAACTCAGCCGACCCAGGAATCTCCCCATATGTCAGCTTGATGCTACATATCTCATCCAAAGAACCTTCGATATTGCCCGATAAGCTCAGAAGTTCCTCGACTGTGAGCGATTCCACGCACGTCTCGGCAATGTTGTACTTTGCCGTCATCTCGTAGGCATTCATCCACTCCTCTACGCCAAACTGTTCTATGCGCAACTAAATCATCCCCCTCATCTTATTGTTTACAGATAAAGCGATAAGGACATTTATAACATCTATTATCGTTTTCCGCTAGAGGAAGTGGAGGCTCATTCTTGGAGAGGCTCTGGATCGCTTCTTCGGCTATCTTCATTAAATATCGCTTTGCTTTGCTATTCCAATGTATTTTGAACTTTTTTCCTCGATATCGTAATATTCCATAAGGTACGTTATAACCATTTTCTTCCAAAAGGAAACAGTAACACAAAAGCTGTACTTTATGACTTTCCATAGGTTCTTCGTGATTGGCGCTCTTAAACTCAACCGGTATGATCCGGGGGCCTTTTTTTATCACTGCATCTGGCCTGCCCGTAAACAGCTTGCCGCTCCATACTTTTGAGTCTATGCTCATCGGAATCTCCCTCATCCACCAAACATAAACCCCAATGCCGCAGAGCACCAACATTAAAAGTATCATTTCAATCTTTGATACACCCAAAGCGCTATTCCTCCAACCAGTGCGAGAAAAGCGGCCCTCCATATCAAGCTCCATAAGCCGTAAAATCTTTCAAAAATTCCAAAAAACTTATGCGCCCTCTTCCCCTTTTTTAAAAGCTTGCTGCTTCCATTGCCCTTTGGCACAATACCGTGCGCACGATACCATGCCGACCTTGGACAATAAGCATACTGGGCAAGAAGGGAAGCACTGATTTTACCCTTCATACGCACATAGCCTCCAAACATCTAACAAATTATCTGCCCGGCTTTATCCAAACATATCCAACGGTATTTAACAGTTAGCTAGAACTTTTTTAGCGGCTTTCTTGCGCTCATCCTGACGTAGGATGCTCTTTCTCACCCTCACGGAAAGAGGAGTAACCTCGACCAACTCGTCTTCGGCTATCCATTCAAGTGCGGCATCTAACGTCAGTTTCCTAGGAACATCAAGGATGATGGGTGTATCCTTAGATGCGGAGCGATGATTGGTCACATGCTTCTTCTTCGTTGGATTGCAGGGCAGGTCATTTGGGCGAGAATGCTCGCCTATTACCATGCCCTCGTAAACTTCGTCCATTGGAGATATAAACAGTGTACCTCTATGCTGCAGGCTGTCAAGTTGATAGCTTGTAGCTTCACCAGTATCCATGCTCACCATAGATCCACGGTTTCGCCCCGTTATCTCTCCTCGCCAAAGATCATAACCTATGAAGCGGGACGACATTATTCCAAGACCTCTGGTATCAGTCAAAAATTCTGTGCGATAACCTATGAGCCCTCTTGTAGGGATGTTGAACTCGAGGCGCAAAAGACCAGTCCCCAAGTTTTGAACGCTCACGAATTCGCCCTTTCTCCTTGAGATCTTTTCTATGACAACGCCTTGATACTCTTCAGGAATATCTATGATCAGCTGCTCTACGGGTTCCAGCAGGTTGTGTTCTTCATCGTACTTGGTTATCACCTCGGGCCGCGAGACGCAAAATTCCATACCCTCACGGCGCATCTCCTCTATCAAGATTGCAAGGTGTAGCTCGCCTCTGCCCGAGACCTTGAGGCCATCTGGTCGTCCGATGTCCTCAACCTTAAGGGCAACGTTGACCCTTGCCTCCTGAATTAACCTGTCCTTTATCTGCCTTAACGTGACGGGTTTCCCCTCCTTGCCGGCAAAGGGCCCATTGTTTACCAGAAAAAACATCGATACCGTTGGTTCTTCTATGTCCAAAGGTGCAAGTGCTACATCAGAGTTTTCCTCAGCAGACAAGGTATCTCCAATCAATATGTCCTCCGGGCCTGAAATCCAAACCACGTCTCCGGCCGATGCCTCATCAACCTCAACCGGCTTTAACCCCTGCATCATCCAAAGATGGCTTACCTTCGCGATCTCCTGTCCGGTTACATTCCATTCTCCCTTATTTCTGTCAAGCCAAGCAGTGCTCGTCCTTACAATTAAGTCGCCTTTTTTGATCTTCCCCTGAAGGATCCTTCCACACCCTACGCGACCTATGTAATTGTTCCACGTAAGCGTTGTGGCCTGCATGAGAAACGGCTTTCGGATGTCGCCAACAGGTGCAGGAACATAACTTATTATCGTCTCAAACAAAGCGTCCATGCCTTCTCGTTTGTCATGTTCAAGGTCTTTAACGAACCATCCATCAAGACCGGAACCGTAAAGAACCGGAAAGTCTGCCTGCTCATCGGTGGCGCCGAGCTCCAAAAACAGGTCAAAGGTCGCATTAAGCGCCTCCTGCACGTTCGCATTCGGCCTATCTACCTTGTTTAACACTACTATGGGCTTAAGGCCTGCCTTTAGTGCTCGCATCAATACATACCTGGTCTGCGGCATTGGGCCCTCGTTTGCGTCTACCAAAAGCAAAACAGAATCGACCATATAAAGAATGCGTTCCACCTCTCCTGAAAAATCCGCATGCCCGGGAGTGTCTATGATGTTTATCAAGTATCCGTTCCATTGGACAGAACAATGCTTAGATCGTATCGTTATGCCGCGTTCTCGCTCTAATTCGTCGCTATCCATGATGCGTTCTTCGACTTTTGCATTTTCTCTGAACAATCTGGTCGCCCGAAATACCGAGTCCAACAAGGTTGTCTTGCCGTGGTCAATGTGAGCTACAATGGCCACATTGCGTATCTTGGAAATATCGTTCATGGTGCAATTCATTCCTTCTTCCCAAAACAGTCTATGTCCGACCCCATCGGTTCGAACAGAAGGATATTATACAACAATGGGCCAAGAAATACTGCCAAAATCAGTGAAACTGTATAAAACTGCCTTATGTGTTGGTGTTAAACTTGGCGCTATAATGATTAATATCCTGATGCAATTTGTAATCATTATAACCAAATGGGGGTCAATTCATGAGCCTAAAGGTTTTACCCGGAACTCCTTCGTGTTTCGTTTGCGGAGATAAAAAAGAAAACTCCAGGTCTCTTGAACTTAATATCTGCTGGGATGAGGATGACGAACATACATCCATATCATTCGTTCCAGACGGCAGCTGGTGCGGTTATGAAGGAATCGTTCACGGGGGAATTCTGGCAGCGATATTGGATGATGCCATGGCCTGGGCGATCAAAGCGCTTGATGACAGAACATATGTAACTGCAAAAATGAACGTCACCTTCAAAAGGCCGGTTCAGCTGCAGAGGCATTATAGTGCCAGTGGGTTTTTGGACAGAAAGGAAGAACGTAGGGCATACACTTCGGCACTCATACAAGACGAAGATGGAAATACCTGCGTAGAGGCTAAAGCCGTTTTCGTGCTGACAAAGGCTATATAGTTTTTACATGTTACATGCCTTAGTAATGTTTACAAACAGTGATTTACAAAGCGGCAAGGATTAAGTATACTTTGTGGAAAAACACGACAACTAGGAGGTCAATTTCATGGCAGATAATCCTTTAACGCCGGCAGAGAGCACCGATTTGAGACAAATAGTGTATAACAAAATAAGGGATGCAATAATAATGGGCATAATTAAGCCGGGAGACAAGTTATCCGAGACTGAACTGGCCCAAACATTGGCCGTGTCCCGAACCCCCATAAGAGAAGCCATACGACAATTAGCACAGACAGGCATCGTAAAGCTCATCCCAAGAAAGGGTGCTTTCGTGACACTCCCGACGGAAAAGGACGTTAACGATCTTTACGAAGTTAGGATTGCATTGGAATCAATAGCAGTAAGAAACATCTGCAAAAATCCGCCTAAGGAAAAGCTCCTTTCCTTTAGGGAATATTTTTTATCGGTAGACGAGAATACCGATTCAAACGAATTTCTAGAGCAAGATACAGCCTTTCACTATTTTTTGCGCATGTCCTGCGATAACCGCTTCTTAAACCAATTTTTGATGGAAACTTTCGACCTCATTCAGCTTTACAGGCACTACTCGATAATGGGAGTTAATCTAAAGGAGTCCGCCATGGAACATGTAAAGATTATTGATGCCATCCTAGAAAGAGACGAAGAAGAAGCAACGCGACTGCTCCAGAAACATCTGGAAGGGGCTCGGGACGATTTGCTTTCCTTTTTGAAAAGCGATGCGTTTGATCTAAACAAGCTAATTTAGTAACTAATCCGGTTAAATTTGACATGCTTTTTGCTATCTATAAAATAGCCGGCGCTTTCGTGGCGCCTCCGGGAATATTTATAACGCTAATCATCATCGCTTGCCTTTGGGCATTAAGAAGGCCAAGAAAACCCTTGCTTTTTATTTATCTATGTATATTAGCATTATTTTTTTATTTTATAAGCATACCATTCACGACAAGATTGTTATTGGCTCCTTTGGAAAATACGACCAAACCGTCACTGCCCGAAGGTAACGCCGTGGTTGTCGTACTAGGAGGAGGGCAACGGCGAAGCATCGATCCGGCAAAACTAGATCCCTCTCCCCATAGCCTTGTGCGCCTGATCGGGGCTTTGGAATTGTCTATTGAATTTAATTGGCCCATCATAGTTTGCGGAGGTTCTTATTCAGGCGAGATACCGGAGGCAGTTGCAATGGCCAACAAGGCAAGAAGACTTTTTCCTAATATAACGATTTATGAAGAAGCACAATCCAGGACGACGTGGGAGAACATAAAAAATACAATCCCGATTCTGAAATCCCTTGGCGTCAAAGATGCCATACTCGTAACACACGGTTATCATATGTTCAGGGCGATCATGACCGCCAAGGAGATGGCTCCAGAAATCAATTGGTATCCGTACCCCGTGGGAGAATCAAGAGATCTCGTACCGCTATCTTTAATGGACTTTTTGCCAAAGGCATCGGACTTTCAAATTAATAGCATTGCATTGAGAGAATATCTCGGAATAGTTGCGTATAAAACCAGATTACTGCTGAGATTGACTTAAAGAATAAATATGCCTATCCACGATCCACGTCGTCTTTTTGTGAGAACCTCTTCCAGAGGCCTTGCAACCTCTCCACGATAATCCTCTCGTGACCTTGATTGCCAGGAAAATAAAAACGTTTGGAGGAATTCATATATTTTTGTGGAACCCAATGTCGCGGGTCATCATGAGGATATACATACCCTTCACCGTGAGATTTCAAATGCAACGGCACCTCTTGGACATTTCCCTTATTCAATTCCTCAAGTGCCAGATCGATTGCCCTGTAGGCGCTGTTGCTTTTTTCGGCACAGGCAAGATAAATGGCACATTGGGATAATATAATCCGTCCCTCGGGCAAGCCGACATGATCCACCGCGCCTGCAGCGGCCTCTGCAAGAACGAGGGCAAAGGGATCCGCCAACCCAACATCTTCAGAAGCAAATATCAACATCCTCCTAGCTATAAACCTGACATCCTCGCCGCCTGCCAACATTCTTGCAAGCCAGTAGACGGCGGCATCGGGATCTGAGCCTCGCATACTTTTTATAAAAGCCGATATAACATCGTAGTGCTGATCTGCTGCCCTATCATACCTTTGTAGGGACTTGGGTGCAAGCTGTCTCGCGTCTTCGAGGGCGATCTTTTCCTTTCCGACTGCAACAGAGGCAAGCACGACTGCTTCCAAGCGCAAAAGGGCTTGTCTCGCATCTCCGCCTGCAGTCTGTGCGATAAACGATATCAACTCGTCACTGACATTCAGGTCAAACATGCCAAGACCTTTTTTCTTGTCGTATATGGCCCTTCTTAAGATGCGCTCGAGGTCTTCCGCAGTGAGGGGTTTTAATTCAAATACGATGGCACGGGAAAGGAGAGTTTTATTTATCTCAAAATAGGGATTTTCGGTCGTGGTGCCAACAAGTATCAAATCGCCTCTTTCCACGGCAGGAAGCAAAACGTTTTGCTGTTGTTTATTAAAATGATAGATCTCATCGATAAAGACCATTGCCGAATGACCAGTGCTTCTCTTTATACCTTTAGCCAAATCTACAATTTCTCGAAGTTGTGACACCTTGGCAGTTACGGCGTTGATCTCGAGCAACTTTCTCTTTGTAACGTTAGCCATGACCCTTACCAACGTAGTCTTGCCCGTTCCGGGAGGCCCATATAATATGCTGTTTGGAACCTGACCGGCTTCCAGTAATCGCCTTAAGGGCTTGCCCTCGCCCAACAAGTGGCTTTGTCCTACGAATTCCTCCAAGCTTGTGGGGCGAACCCTTTCAGGCAAAGGAATCTCAAAGACACTCCGAAGATCTCGGCCTCCGCTGGCTTTGCCCGTTGAATCAAACGATTCCTCAAAAAGCTCCTGTTGCTCTTGACTCATGAAGAAATCTGCTCCTCCACAAGCGTCAGGTCTTGTCCTGGATTGCCGGATAAGACCAGGATATTCTTGGCTTCGTCATCTTTTATCACGCAAGCCAGGGGAAAACGCGCTTTTAAAAAACCCTCTACCGCTTTATCCAATGGCTCCCAGAGAAATTTAGGCTCTAATAATGGAGACCTTCTCCATAGATCCGCTTCGAGCTTACCATCTGGAACAGAGAAACCGCCAATTCCCCAGCTTGCAAGTCGTACGATAGTCTCGAAAAAATCTTCCTTAGGCAATCTAACGGTCAAACTGAAGGCTTTCTCTAGCCAACGCAACCCTCTTTGTTTTACTACAGGCTGATATTCCCATGGCACCAAAGGGAGGGGGTTTTTCAATATATCCACTAATTCGAAAACTTCGTTACACGCTATATCTGCCCACTCTCTCCATGGTTCGTTGGCCCTTCTGACAAGAATGGCCCTCATGCTGGCTCTCCTTGCTCCTACAATATCATATAAAAAATCTCCAACCGCCACGCACTCAAAAGGCGTTTTACCGAGCATTTCGGAGGCCTTCAAGAAAACCCGAGGATCAGGTTTAAGCAAACCATCATCTCGCGTAATCACAACAGATGGCAATTTTATAGATGCCACTTTTGCGGCAAGTTCAACGCACTGTCTTGTATTGCGGCTAACTATAGCCCAGGGGATGTTGTGGCTTTCAAGCCAAGATATTAACTCCAGCGATCCATTAACGGGCCTAGCCCTTTTTGCGCCTTCCATCTCTATGTCGTATATAGCTTTGTAAATTAATTCACGTCGTGCTTCCGGGAGTTTGGAAGCTTCCTCGAGTATCATAACCCTTTTTCCGTCAAAAAAACGTTCGTAAATGGGCGAAAAATCTAAATCAGTTTCAGCCAAAACGCCGTCCCAGTCGAGTATAAAAGCACTTTTATTTACGGGATGCCAATAGGGACCATCTAGATTAAACAAGTTGCTCACTCCCATAATATCGAAAAAAAGATACTACAAAACCCCGCAATGCCGTGCCAAGAAGGCCTTGACCCGATCCCCACTTAGTGGTGGAGGCCTCCCCGTCCTTAGCCTTGGTGATCACGAAGATCTCCTCAGCCGGACAGGAGTTAGCCTCGATCGGATGTTGTGTTGGCTCAAGGCTCTTCGCCATAGCACGAACACCGCAGGGTTTTTGTAGCTATATTATAGCACATAAAGCTTGCTAAAAAATATGTGCAAAGTATTTTTTGAAGCTCTCCAGTGCATTGTTCATTCTTTCCAAACACAGCTTGCTTAAAGAGTCTCCAAAATCGAAGTTAGCACCTGAAATAGTTATCATGATCATCTTGGGCACATTAACATTCATTTGCATTGCCAAATGCATAATCCACCCCGGCGTGCAAGTGTGAAGGTTCAAACCATCTAGATCGGCAGAGGGCAGGACCTCGCATATACGAAAGCCTTCGGGATATTGTTCCACAGAAGCATCGACGAAGATGGCCAGATCTTTTCCCTCCAGCTCCAACACGACTTCTGGGAGAAGTTGTTGGCCTATCCAGGTCGTCACTTCATGTCCTTCATCTTCAAGCCACTGTACTATCGCTTCTGCTCCGACAGGCCCTACCCCGTCGTCCGTTCTAAAGGGATTCCCGTAACCCAACACGATCACGTTCATTAGGCTTTAGTCCCTCGTGACTTCCTTTAATATTTCGCCCGTGGGTCCGACTAACTCCAATTTCAAAGGCATCTTCCCTACGGCATGGGTAGAACACGATAAACAGGGATCATAAGCACGAATGACGTGCTCCAGTCTGTTAAAAACGCCCTCCGGGACATTTGTGCCTGTAATGTATTTCTTTGCGACCATCTCTACGCCTTTATTCATGGCAAAATTATTATGACCGGTAGCGACAATGAGGTTCACCTTTGTAATGACGCCGCTTTCGTTGACCTGATAATGGTGAATCAATGTTCCCCTTGGAGCTTCTATCACGCCGATGCCTTCGGGATTTATTTCTTTAGATGTAACGCGAAGGTCGCTTGAGGTGATATCAGGATCGGCCAGCAGCTGCTCTATGCGCTCCAAACCGTAAAGTGCTTCTATTAATCTAGCATAGTGATAATACAAGGTATAAGGCACTATGCCGTCCTCACCCATCTCCTTGTAAAGGGCGAACTCCTTTGACGCTTCCGGAGTGCTCACGGCATCAGCCGCGTTCAACCGGGCAAGCGGCCCAACCCTGTAAGACCCATGAGGGAAGCCCAGAGCCTTATAGAAGGGAAACTTCAAATAGCTCCAAGGTTCTACATGTTCGCCGATATGGTCCAGATAATCCTTCGGATCAAATTGATCCAAAATCCTGCCCCTTGGAGCCTTAATGCGTACTTCACCGTCATAAAGTTCCAGGTATCCGTCACGGACTAACCCCATATAGGCCGTATCCAGCGTAGCAAATTCCTTTAATTCTTCGCCACCTTCTTGCAGATAATCCTTGATCAACTTGATGGCTTCCATAGCGATGGATTTCATTTCGGGAAGCTGAGCAGCTATGGCATCCCGCTCTTGGGGAGTCAAGCTTCTGTTGACCCCTCCTGGAATGCTATGCCAAGGATGTATCTTCTTGCCACCCAGGGTTTTTATTATTTCCTGCCCAAACTTGCGGAGCATGATGCCCTTCTTTGCAAGCTCAGGGTAACGATCTACCAACCCAGCAACATTTCTTATCTTAACGGGCGCATCGAAACCCAATAGAATATCCGGGCTGGACAGATGAAAGAAGCTTAGGGCGTGAGATTGTACAATTTGTCCCATATGCATCAATTCGCGGAGCTTGTGGGCTGCAGGTGTTATCGTAACCCCCAGAATCTCGTCGCACGCCTTTGCTGAGGCAAGGTGGTGAGACACAGGGCAAATCCCACAAATCCTAGGGGTGATTACGGGCATCTCCCTGAAATCTCTTCCATGCGTAAAGACTTCAAAGCCACGGTATTGAGTCACGTGAAAGCGCGTCTCGCGTACATGCCCGGACTCATCCAACATAACCGTTATTTTTCCATGTCCTTCTATCCTAGTTACAGGGTTTATCTCCAGCTTAAAGACCTCGGTCATGTCCATTTCCTCCCCTTATTCTAGTCATAGCGCATCATTTCTGAGGGAACCTTAGGAACTCGTCCAGCCAATAACTCCTTGAAAACGTAGTAAATCGTATCAGCATCAGGGGGACATCCAGGCACATAGACATCGACTTTCACTTCGTAATCGATCGGCAATGCCCTCGGAAGCAATTCTGGAATGTCTTCGCTTGGAACAATGCCTTGAGGATTAACTGTGCTTGCAGTTTCAATGTATCCCTCTCTTAAGACGACATCCTTGGGTATGAAGTTGCGCATGCAGTTAATACCGCCAAACACTGCGCAGTCACCCCAAGCTACCAAATACTTGCAACGTTCCCTCATCTTTTTGGCCAGCTCTACCTCTTCCACATTGCCCAGCCCGCCGGACAGTACTCCTACATCTATATTCGGAATATCCTTTGCATCTACGATGGGTGAAAAGAGTATTTCCACATTTTGAAACAAATCTATCAGCCTTTCATCTAAATCAAGAAAGGACATATGACATCCCGCACAAGCTTCTAACCAAAATGTAGCCACCTTTGCCTTGGCCATGGAACATTTCACCTCCCAGTGAGACTGTTTACAAAGTAACAATACGCGCTTCGCTGGCCCGTAGTTGCGATTTAAAGATTTCCTCGCAAGGAGATACCTCAGGCCTCTCTAACTTAACTCCCAACTTCTTCGCGAATTCGTCCATCACGTAGTGAAGGCTTTTAATCTCTCCCTTTGGAGGAACGATGGTGTTGAGCTTCCTGCGTTCACCTTCGATAGTGCAGAAATGACCGCTTCGCTCATACCAGGCCGGTGCCGGCAGAAGGATATCAGCCAAATTGACCAATGGCCTTACCTTAAAGGGCGTCTGCACGACTACGAACCTCGTCGCAGAAATAGCAGCTAAAATTTCCTCCTCTTCGGGCACCATGGCCGTGGAGAAAACATATAGAAAATCTCGCCTCTCGCGTCCAAGCCAAGGATTCTCGCTAACTACCGTATTGCGGGCTCCAAGGCTATTTGCGCTAACCAACAGGGGCACTACTCCCAACCCATCCTCAAAGAAGGCTTTGGATGCTACCGCCAAGTTGCAGGCAGCCGTTACCAATTCATGCGACTTGGTTGCCCTTCCCCCAATGATAAAAATTGGCCTTCTAGCTGATATCAACATCAATGCAACCTCTTCGGCAATCTTGGGATCTAGCCCCATGGCCCTGGCGCTTTCCTCGATTGACTCCCGATAGGAAGATAGGGCCTTTCCAGCTCCAGCCTCAAATTCCCCAAAACTGGCCATGTCCGATGGCCCTAAGCTTATCTTGCCTATGATCTCGGCCAGGTTGGAGAGGGCTTTGGGCACAGCCTGCCCTTCGGGTAATCGGATATCCAAATCAACCAAACCGGGGAACGGAGAGGGTCCGTAAGACAGATTCATCAACTTCGCATTTCTGTGAAGACATGCTACACGAATATAGCTCGCCACTACGGGAGCCTCTTTCTGCGGATCGGCAAACATGGTAATTATGAGATCGCTATCCAGAATGTGATGTGCCGCAGTGAATGGTCGTACTCCCTGCTCCCTGAAGGGCATGAATCCCTTGAAAAATCCGCGAATTATATCGCCGTCAAAGGTGTCGATATGCTTCATCTTCAATGCATTTCTGAAGAGTGCCGAAAAAAGCGTCAGCTCTTCGTCGGTACATAGGCTCGACAAGATAGCTCCAGCTTTCTCTTGATCGTAAGCTTTCTTAAATTCTGCTGAAGCCAATGCAAGGGCTTCTTCCCATGTAGCTTCCCGGTAAGAGGCCCCTTCGCGGATCAAAGGAACTGTAACCCGTTCTCTTTCCGTAGATTCCGGCAACCACCAACGACCCATATGACACAACTGGCCGCCATCAGGTTCCTCAACGCCCGTTCCTTCAACCCTTACGATGCTGCCCGTACGTACGTAAGTCTTTATCTTACAGCCAACTGCGCACAGAGGGCAAACGCTCTCTACTACGGCATCACATTCACTGCGCCGTCCTCTATAGGCAAATTCCCTTATCGTGATAGTCCCCGTGGGGCAAGATTGCGCACAAGCCCCACAGTTGACGCAGGTATCGCTTTCTCGAAGCCTCTTTCCTAGATCAGCGATCACCTTTGCCTGCCAACCCCTGCGCTCTAGATCCAATGTATGGGCTCCAACGATCTCCGAACAGGTCCTTATGCATCTTTGACACAAAACGCACCTGTTGTGGTCCATCATGAGATTGGGATCCGTGGCATCCACCTCAAAGTCCTCATAAAGATATGGAAACCTCACTGAATCCATTTCATGCTCTATTGCCAATCTCTGCAATTCGCAGTCGCCGCTTTGTGAGCAATACATACAAAAGTGATTTCTTCCGGCAAACAGCAATTCGAGGATCTGACGCCTATAATCCTTTAGCTTCTCGTTCTTGGTAACAACGACCATGCCATCCTGAGCCGGAGTGGTGCATGACGGCAACATCTTGGGGTTACCCTCCAGCTGGACCACGCACATCCTGCAGGCGCCTATGGGAGTCAATCCCTTCTGATAACAAAGCGTCGGTATATATACGTCGTTTTTATTTGCCACATCCAGTATAGTGTCTCCCTGGACTCCCTTGCACACCTTACCATCTATGGTCAAAGTTATCTCTTTCATGCCAATATCCTCCTCCGCCGGCTTATACTTTTCCGATTGCACCAAATGGGCATACTTGCATGCAAGTCCCGCATTTGATGCATTTTTCTTGGTTGATCAAATATGGCGTCTGTCGATCGCCGCTAATGCATTTAACTGGGCAGTTCCTGGCGCATAAGCCGCACTTTCGACATTTTTCGGGATCCACTACGTACTTGATCAATGCCGGACAAATTTTCGCTGGACAACGCTTGTCTTTTATGTGAGCTACATATTCGTCTCGGAAGTAACGGATGGTCGTAATTACCGGGTTAGGTGCAGTCTGTCCCAATCCGCAAAGCGAAGTCTCCTTCACCATATGGGCCAGCTCTTCCAATTTGCTCAAGTCATCCATCGTGCCTTCACCGTTACATATCTTCTGCAGCATCAACAACATTTGTTTAGTGCCCTCTCTACAGGGAACGCACTTTCCACAAGATTCGCGTTGAGTGAATTCGAGGAAGAACTTGGCAACGTCAACCATGCAGGTGTCCTCATCCATTACGACCAAACCACCGGAGCCCATGATGGCGCCTGCAGCAGTAAGGGATTCATAATCTATCGGCAGATCCAAATGCTCCTTGGTAAGACAGCCGCCCGATGGGCCACCGATTTGAACGGCCTTAAATTCCTTTCCGTTCAATATCCCTCCACCAAGCTCGTATATTATTTCACGGATCGTGATTCCCATTGGTACTTCGATAAGGCCGGTGTTGGTAATTTTACCCGTCAAGGCAAAGATCTTGGTGCCCTTCGATTTTTCTGTTCCCATGGAGGCAAACCAATCTGCCCCGTTCAATATAATCCTTGGAACGTTGGCCCACGTCTCGACATTATTTATGTTCGTGGGCTTGCCCCACAGGCCATGCTGTGCCGGAAATGGCGGCCTTGGACGAGGCATGCCGCGTCTGCCCTCTATCGACGCCATCAAGGCGGTCTCTTCCCCGCACACGAATGCGCCCGCACCTTCCTTCAGATGCAAATGGAACGAAAAATTCGTCCCCATTATATGGTCGCCAAGTAGCCCCATTTCTTCTGCTTGAGCGATAGCTATTTTCAGCCTCTTTATGGCAAGAGGATATTCGGCCCTGCAGTAAATGTATCCCTCGTCAGCCCCTATGACATAAGCCCCGATCGTCATACCCTCTATGACGGAATGTGGATCTCCCTCGAGAGTGGACCTGTCCATGAAGGCACCAGGGTCTCCTTCGTCGGCATTGCATATCACATATTTCTTGTCGCCGGAAGCCTTTTTGGCAAATTCCCATTTCAATCCAGTCGGGAAACCTGCCCCTCCTCTTCCTCTCAAACCTGATTTTTTGACTTCCTCGAGAACTTCTTCAGGGGTCATCTCAAGAAGCGCCTTGCCCAATGCCATATAGCCATCTCGAGCTATGTACTCTTCGATCTTCTCGGGATCTATATATCCGCAGTTGCTCAATACAATACGATGCTGCTTACTATAGAAAGGAATGTCCTTGTAATAAGGAACCTTTTCCATGTCCTCAGGCACGGTATAAAGAAGGCGTTGCACTATGCGTCCCTTATAGAGATGCTCTTCCACTATCTCGGGCACATCTTCCGGAGTAACCCTGCAGTAAAAGGCACCTTCGGGATATACCACTACAACCGGACCCATTTCGCACATGCCATGACAACCGGTCTCAACCAACATGACTTCCCTGTCCAAGCCTTTCTTGGCCAACTCTTCCTTAAAGGCTTTCATGACGCCCGGTGCGCCGCTGGCAGTGCACCCAGTTCCCCTACAAACCAATACATGAGCACGATATATAGCCATGATCAACTCCCCCTAATCCGTTCTTCCAATGACTTTTTCCCAAACGATGTTGCCATTAATCAAGTGCTCAGCGATAATGCGCGACACATCTTCAGGTTTAACGTTGCCATAAGTCACTCTAGGTTCCCCGGGCCTTATTATGTCGACAAGGGGTTCGTACTGACACATACCTATACAACCCGTCGTTTCGACAGCTACGTCTTTAATCCCACGCTTATCGAGTTCGTTTAAAATGGCAGTCAATACTTCTCTGGCACCTGCTGCTATCCCACAGGTACCCATCCCCACTATTATCTTTTTCTTACCGCCTGACCGTGCTGAAGTAAGATCCTTAGCCTCTTCTTTCAGTTTCCTGAGATCCTCCAGATTTCTGATCTTAGGCAATACCATCGCCCCCCTCTTTCCCATGCAACAAGCTTATATTTTCTTGAATATATTCTTTAATCCACAACACAACCTTTGGCGACTTAAGCAGTTCTCTGTCTTCTAGATATCCCAACAAGTCTGCGAGATCTAAAGTGAATGATCTATCATCGACCTCATAACGAAATATCCATCGGCACTGAGGCCACCCCATTATCAATGTAGCGATCGTAGACGCTATGTCTCCAAGGGGTGGGCAATCAATATGATCCTTCCTGAATCCTGCTTCGACAATGGTGCCTTTCCCTCTTTCGGATGTAATTTTAAAAAAACCCTCACATGCAAGGGCCGCCTGTTTCAAAAAGGGAATCCCTAAACCTACCCTGCGTTCCTTTCGAGTGGTAGTGAAAGGATCTTCCACCTTTTTCAACAGATCTTCATCCATTCCGAAACCATCATCCGAGACACGTAAAACTATTAACTTCTTGCTGTTGTCAATTTTAAGCTCTACGAGAACCTGGCGGGCTTTAGCCTTGGCCGAGTTCTCGGCTATGTCCAAAATATACTGAGAAAGGTCTTCAAGCATAGAAAATTATTGATATTTGTCCAAGATCGCCTGGATCTTGTCGGGAGTCATTCGTCCATGGGTGTCCTCATCCACCATCATGACCGGCGCAAGGCCACAGGCACCCAAACAGGCCACCGGCTCTAGGGTAAAACGCAGGTCATCAGTGGTCTCGTTTTCTTCGATGCCAAGCATCTGCTTAACCTTTTCGAGTATCTGCAAGCTACCCCTGACGTGACAGGCAGTCCCACGACAAACCCGTATGACATGGCGTCCCCTTGGCTTCAAATGAAACTGGGCATAAAACGTAGCTACCCCATAAACTTCGGCCTTAGGCATTTTCAGCTCTCTAGATATCGTGAGCAACGCCTCTTCCGGCAAATAACCGAGCTCCCTTTGGACCTCCTGCAATATGGGGATCAAACCTCCCTGTTTGCCCTTCCATGGAGCCACTATCTCTTTAACCTTTTCAACCACATCCACAGTGCTCAAAGCCACGATCATCACCACCATTAAGGAATATTTATGACAACTATAAATTTCTTCCCTTCCATTTTGTGATGGATATCATATTCCCAAAAAAGAGTCAAGAGCAATCTGTCACGACCAGGGCCACATCACCATCCTTTTGTCTTGCGAATGAAGCGCTAAGGCAATTTCGTCGAAAGAAGGCCTCTTTAAAAGGACCGCAGTTGCGTGTTGCCTCTTTATGTCGCTTAAACGATGTGCATCTGAGGATCGAATAATCGTATAGTTCAAAGCTTGCTTTTTCCAAAACAGAGCCTCCTCAGAGGTCAGCCTAGCCGATAACTCCACAGCATCGATCTTTAGATCGGGGGGAATTATTCCCAAGACAGCCAGATACGAATAAGCCTGCCTATCTATATGCGCTAAAATGGACATTCCGCCCCTTCTCCTCACTTCTTCAATGATATCATCCACAGATGCGTCTATGCCTTGTATCAAAAGCGTATCTACTTCATTTAGTATATTATTATCTTCATCAATTATCATCTGAAAACCGAATAAATCAGGATCGTTTTTTATTGGAGCAAGCCTTTCCCATACCCACTCCTGAAAAAGTGATGCTTCCTCAAAACCAGGAAACAAACTGACAGTATGTATGTCCTCGCGCGATTGAACCTCCAAAGCAGGCAGCACCGTTAAAGGTTTACCCTTAGCCGCTTCGATCACGGCCAGCGAATTTGCTGTAGCATTATGATCGGAGATGGCTATTATATCTACCCCCTCTGCTAGGCACTTTTCGACTATCTCCTTGGCGCCCATTTCAAGCTCTGCACATGGAGACAGCACGGTATGAATATGCAGATCCATCCAATAAAGTTGCATATCTTTTATTTATTTAGACCAAGCTCGTACAGCTTTCCGCATAGCTTAAAGGCGTCCAATTGCGAAGAGGCCAGTGTGATATTTTCCTTTGAACAGCTGTCGATGAGCTCCTGAAGGGGCTCTCTTCCCGACGCCAATATAACAAACGTAATATCCTTCAATACGGCTACGGCTGCCACGTTGACGTGATTTTGAATGGTAACCCATACTGCCCCATCAGGAGCGGTTCTCATTATGAAGCTTAACAGATCGCCCACGACCCCCCTTTCGACTTCCTGGTCTCCATTGCCCTCTACGTAAACCGTCAATCCCAACTTCTCGCATATTTCTTTGACCTTCATGATTTTCCCTCCGAAGTCATCGTATGTACCAGCCTCTTGGAAAGCTCATAAATTTCCTTGGACAAATCGGCAATACGTTCCTTTAGCCTAAATATACAGTCATCAGGCGAACCTTCTCCTCTTATTATGTCCTCGGCCATAACCCTGCAGGAAGGCCGGCCGCAAGTACCGCAATCTAGGTGAGGGAGTTCCGCATAAACGGCATGCAATTGTTTTAACCTTTCCATGGCCCTCGCCAAGTCCTCTCCCAAGGGCATCTGCTCAATGGGAACTATGCATTCCCGCAAAGACCATATCTTAGCTTCATATATGGACTCCAATTTATTTTGATACTCCTCATTCATATCGAAGGAAACCTTGATGTTGTCGATCTTTATGCGGCTCAAAAATCTCGATTCGGCATTGCCGATTCCACCGATGCACCCTAAATCGCATGCTCTGGCCTCGACATAATCAATGCCTTTGAGCTTCCCCAGCTCCATCTCCTGAAAGAGGTTAATGACATTGCGTAGGCCATCTACTTCAAGCGTCTTTATCGGCCTGCTTGAAAAGTTTCGTACATGCATTGACTCCCCACCCGTCTTTGCCCACACAACCCAACGCGGAGCCTGTAGGGGAAGATTGATCGTCACCTTCTTTGAAGGATCTCCCGATCCGATCAGGACTTCTCGAGCGAGCTTGGATGTGGAAATGGCAAACTCCGCAGAGCTTATGTCCCTTCCTACCGGCGAACGCACCATAGCAATGCGGGCCGGACAGGACGATACCAGGGTAACGGGGTCGCGCCTTCTTGTCCGCGCTCTCCACAAATCTATACTGGTCTCTAACGGAGATTCGACAGGTACCAAATGCGGTATTAGCTCATGGAACTTAATTTGAATCAACCGGACTACGGCCGGACAATAGGTCGAAATTAGCGGTTTTGCCGTATCGGGCAAGCTGCATATAGCCCTCGCCTCAGCCAAGGCTGTCACATCGTATGCCGCCTCATATTCATCAAATATGGGTTCAAATCCCAGTTCGAACAACGCCTGTGCCGTTAGCTCGGGGACCGGCGGCCATGAAAACTGGGCGCAAAAGGAAGGGTCTGTCACCACCACCATTGGACGTTTGCTCAATACATAATCCCATTCATCTTCTTCCAACAGTAAGGCCCTATGGGGACACCGCCTGATGCACTCGCCGCAAGCGATGCAAATTTCGCTCAGGATGCGCACCTTGCCCTCTATCACCCTCATCGCTTCTGTAGGGCACGATTTAATACAATTTACGCACCCCCTGCATGAGGGTTCCATTATTTTAACCCCGTGAGCCAAGAAACTCACCGTCCTTTATTGAGGTATATCACCGCGCGCAGCTTAGTGCCCTTCCCTGGGGCAGTATCGATATATAATTCATCCGAATTTCTCTTGATGTTTGGCAATCCCATGCCTGCACCAAAGCCCATCTCTCTTATATAGTCAGGCGCTGAAGAATATCCCTCCTGCATGGCTAATTCCAGGTTTTCAATTCCGGGACCTTCATCTTCCGCCATAATGGTCACCTTGTCCTCCTCGACCTGCAGGCGCATCACCCCACCACCGCCATGGATTACTATGTTCATCTCGGCTTCATAAACCACAACTGCCGCCCTCCGGCATATCTCGGGAGCCAAACCCAAAGACTTAAGGGTTTCCTTAAATTGTGTTGCCGTCTCGCCGGCTGCCAAAAAATCGAGAGGCTTAACTTGTAATTCCAAAACCAGTGGTTCGCTCAATTTAATTCGACTCCTCGTGAACTATAGGACAGGGCTTTAATCCCGCCTGATAAAGTACCCCGCAAGTCTCAAACATGCTCATTTGGCAAAGCAAAACCGGAATATCCAGTTTTTTGGCAAGGGTAACTGCCTCTTCCAAGGGACGTTTATTCCTTACAAAGACGATCCCGGTCATGTCCAGCATTGTAGCTGTCCTGATTATTTGAATATTCGTCAAACCGGTTATCAAAAGAGCGCCGGCAAGGGCAAAGGCAAGTACATCGCTCATCAGATCCGATGCAAAGGCATATTCAACTTCTTTTTCTATGGACGCTGTATCGAACAGTCTACGCGCTTTCAAAATGGCCTCTATCTCGGACATCTTCATTATATTTAACCCCCTGAAGGTCGATAACAAAGTTACGTTAATAACTATACCATATCCATTGCAAGCATTGGTATTAATTTTTCTCGAAAGATGTTCTTGCATAAGAGCCTGATGAACGGCATGTAGGATTTAGGATGCCACATGATATAATTAAAAATTGGTTGGCAATGAGGAAGTGTTTATAATTTAGAATTTAAACTTTAGATGGAGTGAAGGAGCGAGAATGAAAATGAGCAACCTGCATGACAAGGGCTCTTTAATGAATTATAATATAGGCGTTGGTTCATCTCTCATAAAGCTCATGGAAATGGATCCAAAATACAGGACCATAGCTTACTTTTCCATGGAAATAGGGGTAGAAAGCGACATCCCCACCTATGCCGGTGGGCTGGGCATTCTAGCCGGTGATGTCCTTAAAAGTTCTGCAGACTTAGGTGTTCCAATAGTTGGCATTACCCTCCTCTACAAGCATGGATATTTTAAACAGCGTATAGACGAAAATGGAAGGCAAGTGGAAGAGCCCTATCAATGGAACCCAGAGGAAAAATTGACGCTGCTTCCCAACGAGGTCAACGTAGAAATAGAGGGCAGACCTGTCCATGTTCGGGTATGGGTTTACGAAATAGTAGGTCAATCGGGGTATATTGTTCCTATATACTTTCTCGATACGGATTACGACAAAAACACTCCAGAGGATAGAACCTTTTCTTGGTACCTTTATGGTGGAGACTTGAGGTACAGGCTATGTCAGGAGATGATCCTGGGGATAGGAGGCCTTAGAATTCTGCGAGACCTCGGCTACAATAATATAAATACCTTTCATCTCAATGAAGGACATGCCGGATTTCTAGCGCTAGAACTTTTAAGAGAACAGGGATATGTGGACTTCGCTAAGATCAAGGAGCAAGTAGTATTTACATCTCATACCCCGGTGCCGGCAGGTCACGATTATTTTCCCTTTGAGCTAATAGAAAAGACGATGTCGCCCGTATTCGTAGATTACTTGAAGCAAATGATGCCGAACGGCGGGGTTTCGATGGTAGATTTTGGCCTTAAATACAGCAGGTTCATTAATGCCGTATCGAAAAAGCATAGAGAAGTAAGTAAGAAGCTTTATAATACGGAAAGCATCGATTACATCACAAATGGTGTGCATTCTGCGAGTTGGACATCCTCGAACATTCAGAAGCTCTTCGACGAGCACATGCCTGGATGGAGAAACGACCCTTCAAGGTTGGTTATGGCGATGAAGTTAAAGGACGACGAACTATGGAAAGAACACCAGGCAAATAAAATGTTCCTCTTCTCGAAGATCTTGGAAAGGACCGGAGTTGAGCTTGATGCCGAAATCTTAACCATAGGCTTTGCTCGCAGAGCAGTGGCTTATAAACGCGCAGACCTTCTCTTTAAGGATATAAATAGGTTAATAGACATTTGTTCAGGCAAAGTTCAGTTGATCTTCTCAGGGAAAGCCCATCCTTCCGACGAAGAAGGAAAGGCCATGATACAGCGCGTCATAAATTTCTCTAAAGAATTATCCGGCAAAATACCCGTCATCTTTCTTGAAAACTACGATATGGAGCTGGCAGGTTTGCTCACGGCAGGAGTCGATGTATGGTTAAATACGCCCTTAAGGCCTCGTGAGGCCTCAGGCACAAGCGGAATGAAGTGCGCTCACAACGGGGTGCTCAATCTCTCCATATTGGATGGCTGGTGGGTAGAAGGATGGATAGAAGACGTAACTGGGTGGGCGATAGGGCCTGAGCCCACGGAGGTAGAGCTCACGCATTACGACGAATCAAAGGATGCTGAAGCCTTATACAAGACCCTTGAAGAAAAGGTCATTCCGCTGTACTATCAACATCGTGATAGATGGATCTCTATGATGAAAAATAGCATTGCCTTAAATGCAAGTTACTTCAATACCCACCGGGTCGTGAGGGAATATTGCGAAAGAGCCTACAAGGTGTACCAAAAATATTACTAAACGTCAAATTATTAAATGGTGATCTCGATAATGAGCTTGCCTATTGACAAGATCAAGGTTCTTCATATCGCTTCAGAGATGCACCCGATTGTCAAAAAAGGCGGATTGGGAGATGTAGTCGGCTCCCTGCCCAAGGCGCTAAGAGAGCTGGGCATTGACAGCAGAGTGTTCTTGCCGATGTACCCCAGCATAGATGAAAACGTCAAAAGAACTTTTAAAAGGATGCCTTACAAGCTATACCTACCGTTGGAATGGCGAGTGTTTCCAGCGTTCCTGTGGAAGACCGATGTCCAAGGAGTACCCGTATACCTGCTCGAGATCGAAGGGGTGCCATTTCCGGCTGATGTATATCCAAGCAATTTGAATCTAAACACGATAAAGCCTTTCTTTCTCTTTTCGCTAGCCGCACTGGAGCTTGAAAAATCAGCGAGGTGGCATCCTCAAATTTTTCACCTTCACGATTGGCCGACGTCACAAGTGGCGATAGCTTTAAAATGGCATATGTATTACTCATCCTTTTCCAAATCATACGATACGGTCTTAACCATTCACAACTTAGCCCATCAGGGAATCATACAGGAGACTGACCTAATGCCTTGGGGAATATCCAAGGAAGCTTTCTCCATTGACGGACTGGAGTATTACGGGATGATCAACCTTTTAAAGGGTGGCATAATAGCATCTGATGCCATTACGACCGTGTCTCCAAGGTATTCCTGGGAGATTCAGACGAAAGAATATGGAATGGGCTTGGATGGAGTTTTGAAGAAATACAACAGCAAGTTAAGGGGAATATTAAACGGCATCGATTATTCCTATTGGAATCCCATGACAGATCCGTTCCTTCCCGCTCATTACGATATAGACAACATATCCCCCAAAAAGGAATGTCGAAAGGCGCTCCTTGCCCGGTGCGGATGGGGTGAAGACCATCTCCCCGTCTTGATTTATATAGGCAGATTAGTAGAGCAAAAGGGGATTGATTTGCTACTCTACTCCATCGAATCCATTGTTGGCCATGGATGTAGGCTGATAGTAGTTGGAGAGGGAAATGAAGTTTATGAGCAATCCTTGAAAGAGGCTTCCGCACAGTTCCCTGCCAATGTGTTCGTTAAGATCGGATATGACGAAGAATTAGCCCATCTCATGTACGCCGGTGGTGACATGTTGATAATGCCCTCATATTTTGAACCCTGCGGGTTAATTCAACTTATAGCCATGAGGTACGGTACAGTTCCAATATGTCGAGCCGTCGGCGGACTTGCCGATACGGTCATAGATGCCGATACCGCCCATGACGGAACAGGCTTTTTGTTCAGCCATTACAGCAGTGAGGCCCTTTTGCATGCCATAGGCAGGGCCCTTGGTGCCTGGAATTCCCCCGAACTATGGAACCAAATAGTGCGAAACTGCATGAGTGCAGATTTCTCATGGTCAAGATCCTCCAGGGAATATGCCAAATTATACCTAGAGTTGTTGGGAGTATCGGACTTCAGAAGTTTCTGATGTTCAACCGCTAATAGATATTTATGCATAAGGCAATCATCTCTCATGGGTTGTAAAATCGTTCATACAGGCCAATAAATTGTAGTTTTGGTTTTATTGTTTAGTTGAATGCTGTGTTATTTTCAAATATAATTAGGATTATTAATCAAACTAAGTCAGCGGAGGTGACTTTTTTGATCTATGGCAAGTATGGAAGAGTGCTGGGCATTGTTCTTGCGGGAGGTCGGGGGCAACGACTTTCTCCATTGACCAGACATCGGGCTAAGCCAGCCGTACATTTTGCCGCCAAATACCGAATTATAGACTTCGCCTTGTCCAATTTGGTCAATAGCGGCGTATTTTCCATCTATGTCCTTGTCCAATTTCGCAGCCAATCGTTGAACGAACACATCGAGAGGGGTTGGCAATTCGGAGGAGCGCTCAGGGGGAGGGATTTCTTCATAACAGTCGTACCTGCACAAATGTGGACCGGTGAACACTGGTATAAGGGAACAGCTGATGCCGTATTCCAAAATTTACACCTAATTACCATTTACAATGCCGATCGCATATGCATATTTGCTGCCGATCACGTATATAAGATGGACATAGAACAGATGATGCAAAAACACATGGAACAAAAGGCCGATTGTACGGTGGCTGCCTATGAAGTCCCTTCATCGGAGGCGTCCTCTTTTGGTTGTCTTGAGACGGATAAGCTAGGATTCGTCACTCAATTTCTTGAAAAACCCAAAAACCCGCCGGAGATACCAAGTAAACCTGGATTTAGCTTTATTTCAATGGGAAATTACATATTTGAGAGAGAAGTACTGGAAGAGGCATTAGTCGAGGACGCAAACGATCCAAACAGCAGCCACGATTTCGGTAAGGACATATTGCCAAAACTCCACAAAAGCCATAAGGTATTTGCCTACGATTTTCAAAGCAACGTTATTCCCGGAAACGATAGGCCCTATTGGAGAGACGTTGGAACGATAAAAGCTTATTGGCAGGCACACATGGACTTATTAAAGGCGGAAGCCGATTTAAACTTATTTAATCCTCAGTGGCCAATCAGAACTGTCTCTTACGCTGACCCTCCCGGGTTTACGTTCTCCGTTAACGACTGCTCCAGCCACATAGAAAGCACCCTTCGTGCAGAGGGAAGCCAAGTTTTAGGTGCCACGATAAAAAAGTCTATATTATCCAGAAACTGCATCATAAAACCCGGAGCTGTTGTAGAGGAATGCATAATAGGCCGAAGCGTGATCGTGGGAGAAAGATGTAAATTAAGGAGAGTCATTGTAGACGCTCAAAACGTTATTCCTCCCGATACGCAAATAGGTTTTAACGAAGCTGAGGATCGAGCAAAATATCATGTAGATCCTTCTGGGATAGTTATAGTGCCGATGCCGGCAATACAACTTAGGGCAAAGGTAAGTTTCCCCTACCCAGATTCTGGAATTTAGTGTAAACTATTTGGGTCAAAATTTTTATAGGAGGAAGACGCATGTCGAAGGAGAAACATGATCGAAACGATGAGGTAAAACTACTTTTGGATATGGCCAGCGCTACGGAGGACGATGTAGAGGCAGAAAAGTTGGCACGTGAGATCCTGGAAATCGATCCATCCAATATGGAAGCCAAATTAATTTTAGCTGACGTCGCAATATCCAACGGTGATATGGAAACAAACCGTAAATACTTAGGTCAAATCATCACTGAATGTGAAACAAAGTATGGAGATGTGCACAAAGACAGCCCTGTTAGCGACATTTACGTCTCAGCTTTAGAGAGAATGGCCTTCTCGCTTTCCTTTGACGATCGCCATGAGGAGGCTTTATCTGTCGCGCAAAAGTTACTGGAGATCGATACAGAGGAACAGACCGCTGCCAAAGACATAATCTATCGTTCATTACTCATGTTGGATCGTTATAGAGAAGTTCTGGAAATGATATGCAGCGAGCGTACACATACCCCCGTTGCATTGCACGCTAAAGCGATAGCATTATATTCACTAGACGGAATAAGCTCAAATTCCTACGAAGCCTTGATCGATGCAATTGAGGCTGATCCTGATGCTCCCTTCTACGCCCTGGGCATCTGGGAAGAACCAGAGGAACCTGACGAGAGCGAGATCGATTCCATGTTAACGGCTCTTTATATAGTGGAACCCTGGTCCAAATCGGACAAGTTGATCGACTGGCTCAGCCATATGACGATCGTCTTCGGTTTTCTTACCGAACGGCTTTCTGACGAATTCCTGGATTACTTGGAATCCAGCGAAGATGGTCCTCAAATCCAAGAAAAGCTCAATGAAGCCAAGGCTACCCTTAACAAACTGATAAAGTTGAAAATGGCAAATGACGAGGACCTGTCTGACATGGATAAAGTGGTATTTGAGTCATTCCGGATGTAATAAAGCATAGAAATAAATAAAATATCCAAGCAAATATCCCCTCTTAGACATGATGTCTAAGAGGGGATATTTTTAAGGTTTATATTCATACAATAACAGCCTTTAGGCCGTTCCACAGAGTTAGCCTTGGCACAACTTCGCTTTTATTCTGACATGACGCATACACTACGTCATTCCACAGTCCCAACTCTTCAAGCCTTCGCGCATGCTCAGCATCCTTAAATGCCTCAAGCAGGTCGCAATGAT
The DNA here is from genome assembly GCF_900129645.1 of Acetomicrobium flavidum. Classification (NCBI taxonomy): domain Bacteria; kingdom Thermotogati; phylum Synergistota; class Synergistia; order Synergistales; family Acetomicrobiaceae; genus Acetomicrobium; species Acetomicrobium flavidum. The sequence continues at coordinate 1,484,053 of NZ_FSQZ01000001.1, read as the reverse complement.
AATGCTTCCAAATTGCCCAGGCTATCTTTCCTCCGTCGTTCAAGTCGATCCTTTCTGTCATCTCTTTCATTGCATTTACCATTAGGCCAGCGCAAGCAGTATCGTCTACCATGACCCTATTATGCCTTCCTGCACATAGGATACCTATGTTATTGCCGCAGCGCAACGCCGCCTTCAATGCCGCAGTCGCATTTCTTGCACAACCTATGAAGACATTATTAGAGTATGATGATGCATAAATTAAAGCTTTGGTACCATTGGTAGTCGTCATGATGGCCCCATCGTAAGTCTCAAGGCAATAACGGGATAACTCGAAAGGGGAATTCCCGCAATCAAAGCAGGGCGGTGGAAGGCTATTGCGCTCTCCCATTAAAAGCCAATTTTTGCCGAGCATTTTTTTGAGGGAATATGCTTCCTCAACCTCTTTTACAGGAAGGATCATTTTCCCGCCGCGCTCAAAAAAGGCCGTCATCATTGTAGTAGCACGAAGCACATCTACCACAATCCAGGCATCGACATGTTCAAGCTCTCCAGACGGGCTAAGCATGACAATCAATTTAACAACCATCATCTCCCTCCTCTTCACTTTCATATTTATTTTGTCATCCTTTGGAACATGATACAATTAGCATAAAAAGAATATTAATACTGGGAGGGCAATCTATGTCAGAACAAAGGGCATTAAAGGGCAAACCTCTTTCTCCAGGCCTTGCATGGGGTCGTTCTTTCTTATATGAAACAATACCCTTTATGCAGAGGAATATAAAGATCAAAAAGGAAGATGTCGAAAAAGAGCTCGACCGTTTAAAAGAAGCCCTAAAGAAAACAAAGGAGTCGCTTCAAAAACTCAAGGACAGCGTAAGACGACGCCTAGGCGAAGAAAAGGCAGGCATCCTTGAAGCGCATATGCTTATGCTAGAAGACCCAATGTTTGTAGATGAGATAAAAAAGGCAATAGAAGAGGGGAACTCTGCCGAGGACGCCGTATTCACTGCCACAGAAAAAATCAAAGAAATGTTCGAGACAATCCCTGACCCTTACTTGCGCGAAAGGGCAGCAGACGTAAAAGATGTGGGAAGCAGATTGTATAGAACCCTACTTGGAGGTAAGGATATTGCACAATTAGATACCAATGAACCGATAATTGTCGTTGCCAATGATCTTGCGGCTTCAGAGCTAATAGCCATTTCCGAGAATAACGTGGTAGGTCTTGTGTTGTCGCAGGGCGGCCCAACTTCTCACATGGCCATAATCGCTAAATCATTGAACCTGCCTGCCGTATCAGGAATCGATATAAGCTTAATATCGGATAACTGTCTGTTGATCGTTGACGGAATAAGGGGAGAGATAACGATTAATCCTTCTTCCGATGTGCTCATGCAGACCAAAAATAACATTGAGAAACTGCAACGTGAGCAGGAAGAAGCATTAAGCTTGAAAGATCTCCCAGCTGTAACGCCAGATGGACTAAGTATAGAGCTGTGGGGAAATATTGCCCATCCCGATGAGGCCAGTGCGGTATTGTCATCAGGAGGAAGCGGAATAGGCCTTTTCAGAACAGAGTTTCTATTTATGAATAGAAACACACCTCCCAGCGAGGACGAACAATTTGAAGCTTATCGCAAGGTTTTAGACGAGATGAAACCACACCCAGTCGTTATAAGGACCCTAGATGCCGGAGGAGACAAGGAGATACCCTACCTGAACATTCCAAAGGAGGATAACCCCTTCTTGGGATATCGCGCAATACGTATCGGTTTAACGGAAGAACAGCTGTTGATAACCCAACTTAAAGCTTTAATCAGAAGTTCAATCTGCGGGAATCTTTACATAATGTTTCCTATGATTTCCTCCCTGTGGGAAATACGAAGAGCTAAAACATTAATCCAAAAGGCAGCAAGCCAGCTAGACGATAAAGGAATGAGATATGGAAAGTTTAAGGTCGGCATAATGATCGAAATACCTTCTGCGGCCATTATGGCAGAAGAGCTTGCCAAGGAAGTGGACTTTTTCTCCATAGGAACTAATGACCTGACACAGTATACATTAGCGGTAGATAGGGGAAACTCCAAAGTCTCACAATGGTATGATCACTTGCATCCTGCGGTCTTAAAGCTAATTGCCATGACATCTAAGGCTGCGAAGACACAAAAGATAGAGCTCGGCATATGCGGAGAGATGGCAGGAGACCCCTTTGCCCTTCCCGTCTTGCTGGGGCTTGGGTTCGATGAACTATCCATGTCGCCTCCTGCAATTCCAAAGATTAAAAGGTTAGTGCGAAAATTTCAAGCAGAAAGGGCTAAACAAGTCGCACAAATGGCGCTTTCAATGAAAGACGCAGATGAAGTTCGTCAATACCTGAATGAGGTGATGGCAAAGCTATGAACAAAGGCATAAAAAAGATATCAGAAAGCATTCCGGGAAGCTTTGGGGATGGCAAAGTGTTAATCCAGGGGTATATCGTCTCGGATGCAGCACCGCTTGTCGTTTTACTACATGGTGTACATGGTTGTGCCAATTTGTCCGAAGGAAACAAGTACGCCACATTGGCACGATTGTTAGCGGAGAAATCCATTAATGTCCTCGTCTTGGAGACAAGCAGAAAAATAAGAGACAGGGAGCGCTTTGGAGACGACAGGGGCAGGTGGGTTAGGGAGGCCTTTGATGGCAAGACTTATGCCATGGATTTATTTGACGTTGCAAGCGCCATTTCGTTTATTAATCACAACATAGGTAAAACTCAACTTTGGCTATGGGGGTTTTCACTTGGTGGATTACATTTTTTAATAATAGCAGGCAATAAGCACGATGAAATTTTGAGAAACGCTAACATGAAAAACCCTCTGCCCGAGCTTCCCGACATCCAGGGGTTGATACTTTCCGGAAGCGGTGATGAGATACGTCCGGAAAACGAAACGGCCATAAGCGAGCCCATACTCAACTCTCTCCCAGAAAGACATATGCTCTTAGAGGCAGCCAGGAATACCAGGGCAAAAAATGTATTCGCCTTCTACGGGAGCATGGATGAAACATTCAGCGAAGAGGCATGCAGGCGACTGTTCGACCTCGCTCCGACAAAGAGGAATTTCATCGTCCTAAAGGGAGCGGACCACTCCTTTAGAAGCATAAACGGAGTGCCGTCAATCGCTCCGCTGGTAGATATGGTAAATTACATAAGGCCGCATTTACTGAAATAACCAAGGCCACCCTGGGAATATGCCCAGAAATGTAAGAATTTCTCTTCCAAAGGATAGGGATAGCAACACGCCTGCGGCAAGGAAGGGTACAAGGGGGAGATGGTCTTTTCTTTTGACCCTTTTGCGCGCCAACAGTATTACGGCTGTTAACCCTCCAACCATAAATCCGAGGTAGAGAGCAAGACCCCCCATCCATGTGCCCATTATCCCCCCAATGGCAACCGCGACTACCACGTCGCCTGACCCCATTCCCCCCTTGCTTAAGAGCGCTATGATCAACAATAAAAGGCCGCATGCGCAAGCTCCCATCAGGCCAGCTATAAAGGCATGCATGCCCCCGCAAAGTCTAAGAGCTAATCCTAGAGCCAAAAAGGGGAAAACCAACCAATCGTAAATATAACCAGAGTATATATCGGTCAGCGAAGAAATCAGTAAACAGCATAGCGCTATGGAGGATAAAAGAAACGAAAAACTTGGCCCATGAATCACTGATGCTGCAAACAGCGACACACCCATTATGACTTCAACCAGAAGATAGCTTATTTTAATAGGAGCCTTGCATACCCTGCATTTTCCTTTAAACATTAGATAAGAAAAGACAGGGATGAGATCAATAAGCTGGAGCGTCCTGCCGCAAGAATCACACACAGAACGCTCCTTTCCCCACCACCGTTTGCCTTGTATAGTTCTCGTAGCTACGACGTTTAAAAAAGAACCAAGCGCCATACCTAGCACTAAGCTTAGCAAATTAAAAGCCAGCATTTAATCTTCACCGTTTCAATTCGTGATGCAAGGCAAGAATAATGCCTCATGAGCAAATGAATCAGATCACTTTATGGCATATACGCTACCACGCATAGTTGCAAAAACGACCATACCCTCGCCTAAAGCCGGATCGGCTACTATATCACCGTTAGACTCATATTTCCAAAGTAAATTTCCCTTTAAGTCAACGGCATATAGATTAGCATCATTGCTACCAAAATAAAGCACTCCTCCTGCATGGACCGGCGATGAACCTATTGGACCGCCAGCTTCAAAACTCCAAATGACATTTCCTGAGTCTGCATTTACTGCGTACAACTTGCCGTCCTGTCCGCCAATGTAAAGTACCTTATCCACATATGCAGGAGAGGAGCCCAATGGAGCGCCTACATTTTTATGCCATATTGGTATAACACCTTTAAGTTTGACCGCATGCACATAACCATTATCCGTAACGTAATAAACCCTTCCGTTAGCGTATAAAGGAGCTCCTCTCATAGGACCCTCTGTATTGCCTCCCCATCGTTCGCTACCGCTTTTTGGATCAAGAGCATGAAATCGACCGCCAAAGCTTCCGACAAATACAAACCCTTCAGCAAAGGCCGGCATGTTTTGAAATCCCCTATAGGCCTTTACCTGCCATTTATGTTTGCCGTCTTTAGCGTTTATCGCGTAAAAGCTGCCGTCATTGCAACCTACATATACCGTATTGTCGGAAATCGCAAGCCCCGCAAGTATCGGACCATCGACTTTAGTGCTCCAAATCGCCGATCCCGTGCGCTTGTCCAGAGCATACACCCTTTGAGCAAAGGTCCCTACGTAAACCCTGTCTTTATCTACGGCAACAGAACCCAAAATAGATCCGTCGCACTGAAATTTCCACTTCACGCTTCCGTTTGATATGCTCAAAGCGTAAACCTCTCCGTTATGATTTGCCGCATAAACCATGTTCTCATCCACGATCGGGGCACCCGTCACCTTTGATCCCGTATCGAATTTCCAAGCAAATATACCACGTGGCAATGTCTTTATTGGAAAATTGCCGGTGTTTTGCAAATCACCCCTTGCCGGATATGCAAAGGCGCTGGCAGCACAACTTAATACAAAAAATAAAGAGATGCACAGCATCATAATCATCAAAGATCTTGATCTTTTCATGATTGATTCCCCTCCTTTGATTAATAATCAATTTAAATTATACTCCATGGCGTTCTAAAGTCAATGAACCATATATTGACTCTATCTTATTTTCATTATACAAAAATAGATTGATACATTAAAAATATTTTCGACGATCAATGGCAAAAGTCTTTTAGACATCTTGCGCTAGGGTGCTTATATATGCTATATATCAGCTTTATGGTTATCCTGCAGGAGGTGGTTCATGTTGGACAGGCCCACATCTTATTTTGGGCGTTACGTATTCAGTGAAAAGGTAATGCGAGAACGCTTGCCCAAAAATGTATTTGAACAGCTCACCAATGCTCTAAACGGAGGGCCGCAAAAATTAAACATTCGAATAGCCGACGTAGTCGCCGCGGCAATGAAGGAATGGGCGACATCGCTTGGTGCAACGCACTATGCTCATTGGTTTCATCCAAGAACAGAACTGACTGCCGAAAAACATATGGCGTTTCTATCTGTCGATGAGAAAGGAACACCCCTAGAAACCTTCACTGGAAGTGAACTCATTCAGGGTGAACCTGATGCATCGTCTCTTCCGTCAGGAGGTATGAGAAGCACCTTCGAAGCACGAGGTTATACGGCATGGGATCCCACAAGCCCGGCTTTCATAATACCGACCGAAAAAGGCGGGACGCTTTGTATTCCCTCTATATTCCTTTCCTGGGATGGCACCCCGTTGGACATGAAAATGCCACTTTTAAAGGCAATAACGGCCATAGAGGAGAGATCCCTGAAATTAATGCGACTCTTTGGCAACAGAGGCGTGCGATGGGTTAAGGTCACCGTAGGCGCTGAGCAGGAGTTTTTTTTGATAGACGAGACATTGGCCAGGAGACGTCCAGATATAGTCCTGTGTGGCCGTACGATTTTGGGTTGCCCTCCTCCAAAGGGCCAACAATTGGAAGATCATTATTTTGGTGCAATCCATCCCAGGGTATTGGCCTACATGGACGATGTGGAAATAGAAATGCATAAGCTCGGTATAGCCGTGAAGACAAGGCATGACGAAACTGCACCATGTCAGTTCGAATTTGCGCCACAATTTACCGAGGCAAATCTAGCAACTGACCAAAACCAAATAATGATGACTCTAATGAAAAGGATAGCTCGCCATCACAATTTGCGTTTGCTGTTACACGAAAAGCCCTTTGCCGGAATAAACGGCAGCGGCAAACATACAAACGTATCGCTTTTGGACAGCGAAGGTTTTAATTTATTAGAGCCATCAAATAATCAACGCAGAAATGTGCAATTTCTTGCTTTTTTGGGAGCCTTGATCTTGGGGGTATCAAAATATAGCTCCCTGCTTAGGGCATCTGTCGCTTCCCCCGGCAATATGCACAGATTGGGCGGATTTGAAGCACCTCCCGCGATAATGAGCATCTATCTCGGAAATACCCTCACAGACGTTTTAGACCGCTTAGAGGAGGGCTTTCCCGAAGAGATCCCGACGAGCGGGATGATGGATTTGGGATTAAACAAACTGCCGTCCATTAAAAAGGAAAACTCCGATCGAAACCGCACTGCTCCGCTTGCATTTACCGGCAACAAGTTCGAATTTCGTGCAACGGGGGCATCCCAATCCATCGCAGGGCCACTTACTATGCTACTTGCCATATGGGCTTGGGGCATTGAAGAGATAACAAACAGGATCGAAAGTCGACTTGGCAGCAGCGATATCACTGACGCTACCCTTGATGTCCTACGTGGTGTAGCGAAAGAAAGCGCCAATGTACGATTTGAAGGGAATTGTTATGACGAATCATGGCATGAAGAGGCTGTCCGGAGAGGACTTCCCATCGCAAATACGACGCCGGAGGCGTTATCATATTACCTGATCCCGGAAAACAGAGAACTTCTTTCGAATTTGGGGATAATGACGGACAGAGAGATCACCGCCTACTACGAGACACGCCTCGAGCAATACATAAAGACCGTCGACGTAGAAATGGCCGTTATGGAAGATATGATACGTAGAGGAATATTGCCCAGCATATCCAAACAAATCACCCAGGAGGGTAATGCTTTCGAAAGGGCAATAAGCTTATACGATGAAGACTTCGAGTGTTGGAGAGGACAAATAAGGTCTCTATGTGAAACCAAAGAGCAATTAATTAAAAAACTAAAAGAACTGGGTCAATTTCGTAAGAAGATCTCAGAGACAAACCTCGATGAAAGTGCATCGCTGATGACACATGACGGTTTAAAGCTGATGAATGAAATTCGTGCCCTAAGCGACGCAGCGGAGGCATGGATAAGCGATGACATTCAACCATATCCGCCGTACAGGGATTTACTTGTGATACAATAGATTTAGGTATTAAATATGTATTACTGTTTTTCGCTTCTTTCATGCATTAGATTTTAAAATATTCCGTGAGGAGAATGTATGAAAATACTAAAAAGCGGGGTGATGATACAGATGGCGAGAAAGATCCTTGTCGGCGTTGATTTAAGCAAGATGTCGGAATCATTGATAGCCTATTCCCACAGCATAGCACATCGACTTAATGATGAAGTGATATATATTCACGTACTGCCACGTCTTTCTTCTCTATGGAGGGGTTATGAGCCCTGGATCCCGCCCCAAATTGGAGATGAAGTTAAACAAATAGCTCACAAAAAGATATCTTATTGGATTCAGAAGGCAGAGGATCAGTTCAAAGATCTACCTGTACATGAGCACAAGATCCTGATAGAAGAAGGTTCTCCCGGGGAAGTCATAATTCAAAAGGCGAAGGAAGAGAACGTTTCTCTCATCATCGTTGCATATAAGGGACATAGCACGATGGAGCACATCTTAATTGGAAGCACCACGACAACCATTGCTCGCCATGCTCCATGTTCAGTTCTTATTTATCGTCCTGGTTTTGAGATAATGTAATTGCCTAGTAGCTTAACATGTCAACGTTTAACGCTCTTTAGCCTTTGCGATATACCTTCTTCATCCTCGAGCATTTGGATGATATCCTGTGCCGACATCTCCTCCAGATAAATTGCCTCTTCCAGGCTGTCGGCAATATCCTGCGCAACGTCGTCTAAAGAAGCGCTTTCATTGATGGCAATTTGATCCCAAAATACGGGGGGCTGGGACTCAAAAAAATTACATACTCTCCTTGTTGCCAGCTCCTCGTCGAATTCTTCAATGAGGCCACCCTTACTTAAAAATTCCTCCCTCAAACGCGGCACCATTGCCTTGGCAGCCCTTTTGGCAAGATCTTTTTTTATTCCTTGCATAGTCATTTAAATCCACCCCTAAGTTCAGGTTTACTTCATCGCTCTGAAATAATTTACTGTCATTTCTAAGCCATCGCGTAAAGAAACGGAAGGTTTAAACCCCAACTTGTCCTTGGCTTTATCGATGTTCAAAAAAGTCCTGTATAGCTCTCCTTTTCTCGGCTCGTCGTGTATAGCTCTTTCTTTAAAGCCGATTATGCTGCTTAACAACGAATACAATTCATTGACTGAAGTTCCCACCGATGTGCCTATATTGAAGGCATGATCGTCTATGGAGGAAGGAAGAGAAATGCTATCCAATTGTCGCAGAGAAAGAAGGTTTGCTCTTGCCACATCGCCCACATAAACGTAATCTCTAACTTGATTGCCATCGCCATATATTGTAGGAACTTCACCCCGCAACATTTTATTAGAAAATATTGCAACGACACCGGCTTCTCCAAGCGGATCCTGCCTGGGGCCATATACATTGGCGTATCTGAGGGCTATATAGGGAAGTCCAAAAACCTTGTTGTAGTAGTATAAATAATACTCAGATGACAGTTTACTCACGCCGTAGGGCGAAAGGGGACCTTTAGGATGAACTTCCGGCACCGGCAAGACCTCAGGTTCGCCGTAAACGACACCGCCAGATGATGCGAATATTACCCCCTTAACTCCTCTTTTTACCGAACAGGACAGGATATTGAGAAAACCATTTATATTGACCCTGGCGTCATACATTGGGTCAACAACTGATTTTCGAACGTCAATTTGAGCTGCGTGATGACACACATACTCTGGACGCTCTTTCTCAAATACTAACTCTAAAGAAGGATCACATATATCGAGTCTGTAAAATACAGCATTTGGGTTAAGATTCTTAAGGTTGCCCTGTGAAAGGTCATCTACCACAACGACCTTATGTCCATCGTCGATAAGAGCATCTGAAATATGAGATCCAATAAAGCCAGCTCCCCCCGTTACTAAAATGGTAGACATGAATAAAACCCCTTTCTTTTTTCTTGATTATAAGTATAACTGCTTCGGGAAATCCTATCCACTACCCTTTAAAGATCCCACGGTCTTAGGATAATATTTAAGCAGGAAAGACGTTACGTCTTTCCTGCTTAAATATTACTGCTATCGCGACATAAAGGACCAATTTAATCCATATACACCTTTCTACAGTAGCCTCATCAACAATTTATTTTTCACATTCAGAGAATTTTTCAAGCTCTCTGGAAACGACTTTAGCCAATCCCAACAACGCAATAAGGTTAGGTATGACCATCAAACCATTAAAAGTATCGGCCAACTCCCATACCAGTTCCACCTTCAAAGTAGCACCCAAAACTATAAAAAGCATGACTAAAATCCTATAAGGCGTGAGACCTTTTAGCTTAAAAAGGTAGCGTATGTTTGCCTCACCAAAGTAATACCACCCCACGACAGTAGAAAAGGCAAAGAAAAATAAACATATAGCCACAAAGGTGTCGCCAAAGGCACCGAAGGCACTCGTAAAGGCCTTCTGCGTGAGGGCTATACCCGTTGTTTGTCCGTCGAGTACGCCTGTAGCAAGAATGACGAACACTGTCATATTTACTACAATGAACGTAGCCACAAATACGCCAATCATAGCGGCCAGACCCTGCTCGGCAGGATAACGCACCTTCGCTACCGCGTGAGCATGTGGCGTAGAACCCATTCCTGCTTCGTTGGAAAATAGGCCTCTGGCCACCCCGTATCTTACAGCTTCTTTGACAGTCGCACCTATCAAGCCTCCTGTGGCAGCCCTGGGATTAAAGGCACCGACGAAGATCATCTTAAATGCCGGAATGATCATATCCAGGTTCATAAATAATACACAGAGTCCCCCAACAATATACAGTACAGCCATTATAGGAACTATTTTTTCCGTAAAAGAAACAATTCGACCAATTCCTCCAAAAAATATCAGGCCGCCCAGTATGGCTAAACCTATTCCCACATACAGGCTAGGAATGTTAAAGGCCTTTTCAAAGGCATCACTTATTGAATTTGACTGCACCATATTGCCTATGAAACCTAGAGCTACAATTATGGCAACGGAGAAAAACACGGCAAGCTTTCTGCTTCCAAATCCGCTGCTTATATAATAGGCAGGCCCTCCGACCACTTGGCCATCCAAATCCTTTTTCTTATACACCTGCGCAAGTATCGCCTCGGCAAATATGGTGCCCATTCCAAAGAAGGCGCTCATCCACATCCATAAAATGGCACCAGGCCCACCAGAAACAATTGCTGTCGCTGCCCCAGCCAAATTACCTGTGCCCACCTGGGCAGCAATTGCAGTTGCAAGAGACTGAAACGAAGACATACCTTCCTTTCCTGCCTTTTCACCAAAGAATTTAATACCGCCAAAGACTTGATTTAATGCTTTTGTAAAGTAACGAACTTGCACGAATCTTAAACGAAATGTATAATAAATACCTGTTCCACATAGCAAGAAGATCAACACATAATTCCATAAAATACTGTTGATGAATTTTATGATGTCAAGAACATCCACTTGCCGCACCTCCTACATACACAATACATAATACATTTACTACAAAATAGTATGTGATAAAATGATCAATGTCAAGCAAATAGTATAATGTCTATATATTCTGATATCTTAAATGGATACATTAGGTAGAATTCCAAAAACGAATTGCATATAAATAGAAATCTCCCCCTTAATAATGGTAAAGGGGGAGATTTTTAAGAGCACCTTATCTTTGGTGCCGGGGGCGGGACTCGAACCCGCACAGTACCAAGTACCGGTGGATTTTGAGTCCACTGCGTCTACCTGTTCCGCCACCCCGGCATCGCGAAGTAAAGATACCACAAGATTAAGCGCGCGTCTAGATCTGATTGATACTTTCTTCTATCAAACCCCTTTGCAAAATGCCCAATGCCCTACCTAGCTCCAACTTAATTCCATTTCGCACCGCAGTCCTTTCTATAGCTGCAACAGCTGATATCAATATGTGTTTATCTATATTTCCCATATGGCCCATCCTAAAGCCTTTGCCTGCATAATTTCCAAGACAGCCAGCTATATAAATTCCTTCGTCAGCCGCTATGGCTCTAAATTTGGCATCATCAATGCCTGCCTCTTCGGGATATAAATATACCGCCAAGGTCGGGGCCCTAAAGGCTTTATCGGCAAGCACGGAAAATCCCATGGATGAGACGGCTTCGTCGACCACAGCAGCTTGCTTCTTATGGCGAGCATATCTTTCTTCGAGGCCTTCTTCCTTTATTATCTCTAAAGATTGTTTCAATGCCCATATTAAATTAATGGGAGGCGTACCCCAATATTTAGACGGATCTTCCATGACCGGCAACCACTTCTCGAAATCCATGTAGGAATCTACGATGGTTCCAAGGGATTTACGTTTGTCCAAAGCTTTCTTGGAAGCCCAAAGCAAGGCCAGCCCTGGAGCCACCCCAAAGGCCTTCTGGGAACAGCTGATCAATACGTCAATTCCCATGGTATCCAAGTATTCTTCTGCGCCACCAGTCGCTGCTACGCCATCGACGACAAAAAGGGCATCATGTTCTTTCGTAATTTTTCCTATCTCAGCTATAGGAGCCATGACGCCGGTCGAAGTCTCGACATGGGTTGCCGTTACGATATCGTATTTTTTCTTAGACAATTTACCTTCTACATCCTCGGGCGTTACCGACTTTCCCCATGGAGCGCTGATGACATCTACTTGCAATCCGCGACGCCTGCATATGTCCACGTACCTGTCGCCAAAAAAGCCGTTCGAACATACTAGCACTGAATCGCCTGGCTTAGATATGTTAGCCATGGCCATTTCCATGGCCAGAGTCCCCGAACCTGCGATGACAAATGCCTGGCCATCGCACCGCCAAAGCTCCTTTAAATCCTTCACGACGCTTCTAAAATCCTCAATAAATTGGGCATCTCCGAAGGCTATCGTCTCTCTTCCCATCTGATCTTGAATGGATCGTACCACTGGCGTAGGCCCCGGTATCATCACAAGCTTGTGTGGCTTAAGCATGCTGTTTCTACCTCCTTCGCATATGGTACCATATGGTACAGCGTACACCTAAACTATAACCCTTTTTCGATTATAATTCCAATATTCGATTCTAAACCTACATTAAAAACAAACGGGAGATAGCCAAGCTTATCTCCCGCTTTCTTACATATTGGAGCCGGCGGGCGGACTTGAACCGCCAACCTGCTGATTACAAGTCAGCTGCTCTGCCTGTTGAGCTACACCGGCACTGGCAAGTTAGATTATACCATAAGCTCCCCGTCTTGCACGAAAGCACGCAAACCTGCATTATGTATTGCACGACGCTGTTTCATCTTTTTTAGCTCCTCAACCACATACCACGCCTTGTCAGCGTTATCTACGACCAATATGGCCCAGTTCTCTCCGGGCCAAACCGCATCGCCCCAATGGGTACGACAGCCGCGATGATGGCCCAGTACGTGCCTCCAAACAGTATATCCATCTACCCCTAAGCTATCGAGCAGATCAAGGATTTCAGGCGCAATGCTTTGGTTACAAAATATCCAAATGAATTTCATCGGGACAATCCTCCCTTTGCTTCGGCAAACCTGGGTTTGCGGCGTATCTTCTCTTCGACTAGGCTATATACCACGGGCACCAGTATCAGGGTAACTAACGTGGAAAAGCATAAGCCGCCAGACACCGAAATAGCCAATGGCCTCCATATCTCGGCGCCTTCGCCTCGGCTTATTGCCATGGGAAGCATACCAAATATGGTGGTTAGAGTGGTCATCAATATAGGGCGCAACCTTCGTTCTCCACCTTCAACCAGGGCCTGATACATAGTGTACCCCCTTGCACGAAGAAGGTTTACGTAATCGACAAGCACGATGGCATTATTGACCACTGTCCCGATCAACATTATTATACCAAGCAACCCCATTAGCGATAGATATTGGCCAGTCAACAACAACCCTCCAACTGCGCCCGTTAAAGCGAAGGGCACACTGAACATGATGACAAAGGGGTCCAAAAAGGCCTCATACTGCCCGGACATGACCATGTAGACCAAGATCATGCCAAGCAATATCAAGAATGCCATCTGTCTAAAGGTGTCACGCAAGTCCTCCACGTCACCGCTTATATCCGTTCTAATCGGAAGATTAAGTTCTTTAAGGACGTTTTGGACGTCACCAGCAACTTGGCCTAAAGACCTGCCTTCCGTATCCAACTCTATGGTGATATATCGCTGTCTGTTCTTTCTGTGAATTTCCGGAGGACCGGCCTCTTCGCTTAGCTTAGCTACGTTTGTAAGCCGTATCATCTCCCCGCTTACAGAAGGCACAAGCAACTTATTTAGCGTATCCCACGAATGTCTCTGTTCGGGATCAAGTCTAAGCCATACTTCGTAATTGTCCGCTCCCTGCCAATAGTCTTCGTCGAGTTGAACACCATAGTAATAGTCTCTCAAGGCATGGGCTATATCGCTCGTCCTAACGCCCAGTAATGCGGCTCTTTGTTTGTCCACATCAACCCAAACCTCAGGCCTGCTCGTCTTTTGAGCGACTTCGACATCGACAGCTCCAGGAATTTGTTCTATTTTCTTTTTCACCATATCCCCAATTTGAAGAAGCTCGTTTATATCGTCACCATAAAGCTCAATGACAATGGGTTTGGAGCTTCCGCCAGTCATTATTGGTGAACTTAAGCCGGAGCTTACAGCTTCAAAGCCGGGTTTATTGTTCAAGTACTCCCTGACCTGGGATGCCACTTGGAAGCCGGACCGTTTCCTTTCTCCCTTTGGAATCAGTTCAATCCCAACGTTTCCAGTGTTTGACGATTCACCGCGTAAAGCGCCTATTCCGCTTCCCGAACTTCCTCCGTATATAAATACGTTTTCAAGCTCCGGGATATTGTTCATAGCATAGGTCATTAATTCCTTAGCAACCCTTTCCGTTTCCTCCACCCTGGTGCCTTCGGGCAAACGGAAACTTACCCTGATGCTTCCGGTATCCGATTTCGGCACCAATTCCGTACCGATTACGGAAAATGCCCAAATGGTAAAAAATACGCAAAGCCCTGCCAAAGCTATTACTTTCTTCCTGTTGCGCAAAGCCCAATCGATAGTTAAAGCGTAATAATGCTCAAGGATTGCCAAGTAGCGCTTAGTATAGCGATGTATAAAGAACTTATCCTCGCGCGTTTTAAAGGTCTTGCTTCCTACCATAGGTATAAAGGTCAGAGATACAACCCAAGACAGGGCAATGGAAAGCGACATGACCACTGACAACGAAGAAAAGAATATGCCAACTAACCCTGTAATGAAAATTAGCGGAATCAAAACCGCCAGAGTAGTCAAGGTAGATCCCATCAGGGCACCGCCAACCTCACCGGCTCCAAGCACGGAAGCGATCTCACGCTTCTCTCCTTGCTCTATATGATAGATAACTTGATCTGTCGCAACTATGGCATTATCGACAACCATCCCGCTGGCAACGGTAAGTGCCGATAGAGTCATCAAATTAACTGTGTATCCCATTAATCGCATAACGATAAATGTAGCGATCAGCGAAAAGGGTATAGCACCACATATGGCAAGGGTACCCGGCATCCTGCGCAAAAACACGTATGTAACTATGAATACCAGGATTATTCCATATAACAGGGTTGAAGCTAACTGGGACAATGAGTTTAAGATAAACTTCGACTGATCATAGCCTATAAAGTAATCGACATCAGGAGGTAAAATGGTGCTTTTTATCTCCTGAAGACGAGTTTTTACCCCGTTGATAACCTGAACGGTATTGGCATCGGTATTTTTTGTCACCATCATGACCACGGAACGAGCACCGTCAGACCATCCAAAGGTGGTTGGCTCCTGATAGCCATCCACGACTTTAGCTACATCCTTAAGGTAAATGGGTTTGCCGTTGAAGGTCCCAACGATCGTATAACCCATATCGCTAGGAAGCTTAAACCTTCCAGGCACACGTATCTGGTATTCCATCAACCCTTCTTTAAAACTACCTGCCGGCAAATTGTAGTGTTCTTGTTGTAATATGGAATATATCTGCTGAGGCGAAAGGTTGAACGCTTTAAGCTTCTCTGCATCAAACAATATTTGGATCTCGCGGCGCTCCCCGCCGAAGACCGAGACGCTTCCCACACCTGGAACCTGTTGAACCTGTTTAGTAACGTCATTGTCAACCAAGTGATACAAACCAGGGAAAGTTGGTCCAGCTTTGAAGATCACCAACATTATGGGCATCGCGCTTGAGCTGACCTTGATGAGTATGGGGTCATCAGCATCGTCAGGTAAGTTTCTGCGTATGACATTTATCTGGTCGCGAGCATCGCCCATCCTCGCATCCAAATCTTCCCCCCATTTAAAGCGAAGGACCACTGCAGAGACACCGTCGCTGGACGTAGAGGTCAGCTTGTCAAGCCCCTGGATAGTTGCCATGCGATCTTCAACCTCTTTCGTGACCTCCTGTTCGACGTCGCTAGCAGCAGCTCCTTGCCAAGTCGTGATGGCAAGTATAATGGGCGGCTCATATTCCGGCAAAAGATCAACTCTTATGCCAATTAATGACACGCCTCCGATAAGCAGTACCGCAAGAAATATCATCAGCGTAGTGATTGGCTTCTTTACGGCAAATTCCCACGGAGTCATTGACTGACCACCTCCACGGGCATACCGTCGCCTAATGCCTGAACTACAGGCGATATGACGCTATCGCTCTCGGCAACGCCTTCAACTATCTCTACGAGATTGCCGCTTTCTATTCCACGTTTTACGAAAACCTGTTTTGCCTTTCCATCGGAACCAACGATAAAACAATACCACTCTCCCGTTCCGGCCAATTGTTTGACCGCTTCCCTGGGAAGGGCTATTCCGTCATGTTTTCCTACGATAACTTCAACTCTCGCAAACATCCCCGGCTTTAACATCCCCTTTGAGGGCAGCCACACCTCAAGGTCTGCAGTCCTCGTAGTAGCATCGAGCGTCGGGCTGAGCCTGCTCACGCTTCCATCAAACGAAACGTTCGGAAATGCATCAACTTTAACATGTGCCAACTGACCAAGTCTGACCTTGGGATAGTCATTTTCCGTAATCGTTCCCTTAATTTTTACTGTTTCCTGTCGTGAAATTACAAAACATGCACTTCCAGGGCCGACGGTATCACCAGGATCTATATTCCTTTCCGCTATCACACCATTAACTGGTGAAACTATATCGTGGTAGCTCATCATGACCTGTAATTGTCTCAATTGAGCTTCTGCTTGTTCCAGCTGCCTTTGAGACTGATCTAATTTGGCCTTGTCAACTTCGTATTGTCCTTCTATTTGGTCCAGTTGTTGGCGACTTATAACTTGCTCTTGATATAAATTTTTGTAACGGACGTAATCCTTCTCGGTAGTTTGAAGTTGACTTTTTGCTTGAGATATGGAAGCTTTTGCCGCAGCAACCGCAGCCTTTGCTTCCTCGATCTGCCTGCGAGTCAAGCTATTGTCAAGCCTTGCCAATAGCTGACCTTGTTTTACCTGATCACCGATGTCTACAAAAACATCCAGTACAGTCACATTGCTAGTAACTTTAGAAGCCACGATTGCCGCTTCCTTAGGCTCGACCCCACCAACGAAGGTAACTATATCCTCGAATTTCATAACAGTCGGTCTTACTACCGAGACCTTTATGCTCTCTTGAGGTTTTATAACACCACTTTGATCCTTAGCCTTATTTTTGTTGAATAGACTCGTACCTACTATCGCTACGACAGCCAGAGCGACAGCCACTATGACGATTGTTTTGGTCTTCATCTACTTCCCTCCTCGCCTTTATCAACACTGCTTTCTTGGTCGCTTGGCATAAAATCTTCCTCTGAAGCACCAATGGAATAAATGAGATCGCTATAGGCTGCGTAGGCATCGTACACCGCATTGACGAAACTAGTATTGGCATCCGTGAGAGCAGTTCTGGCATCTAAGACATCTATATTGGTGCCGACTTGTTCGACATATCGCCTCAAGGCCATGCGATAGTCTTCTTCGGCCGTTTTAACCTGATCTTCGGCAACATGTACCCTTTGCAAGGCCGATTCCATGTTCTGCCACGCAGTGGAAACCTCCAGGCGAATTTGATTTCTAAGGTCATCTATTCTTGCAAGCAACTCTCTGGCCATTGCCTTGTTCTCTTCTATTTTGTTCTTTATTTCTCCTCTATCGTACAGCCTCCATGAAGCTATAACGGACAAGTTCCAGTCGTCTTTATTCGGGAAGAATTCATCTTCGTAATAGGAAGTCTCTCCCTGAATATATATATTGGGCCTTGCTTGCCCAGCTGCAGCTTTGGCTAACTCCTCTGCTGCCTTTCTGGAGTCATCAAGCGAAACTATCTCCGGGCGCTTTTGCAATGCTGTTGCATAAGGATCTATCTGGGGCAACGACAGACGCGCTTCTTCCTTGGGAGTAATTTCAGGAACCTGCGAAAAGGAAAGGGACACGCCTACAGCTTTTTCCAGCGTATTTAAAGCCACGCGAGTGCCATTTTGGGCTTGAATCAAGTTCAGCTCAGCTGTCGACACATCTACCTGAGTCCTTAAAACTTCGTTTATAGCTATGACTCCTTGGTTATAAAGTGACTTCGCTTGCTTTAAGTGCTCCAAAGCCAAATCATAGCTTTCCTGGGCCACCCTAAGTTGTGCCCTCGCCCTTTGCAGATCATAGTAAGATTTTCTGACATCATTTTCGACGGACTGTCTGGTGCGAAGCAGATCGGCTTCCAATGCCTTACGATTTAAAGTGGCAGCTCTCAATGAGGCCTCAAAGCTATCGCCGCTATATAGCGTATGCGTAAACGTCAAGGCGGCTTTATACGTATCGCGAAACTTAGGTTCACTAAGACCTCCGCTATAATCATGCAGATAGGTCAAACTTGAATCGAGCTTGGGTGCCAATTGAGAAGCACTTTGAAGCTCACGAGCGCGGGCCTGATTAACCTGTTCCTGGGCAGCTTTTAACAGAGGATTCTGCGCCTCAGCAATGGCGATTAAGTCTGCAAGGCTATATTGAACGTCGGACTTAACTTCCTCTCCCCAGACGCTTTTATCCAAGGCAAGCACCAGAAATAATAAACAGCATAAAGCAATCATAAACATAAATCGTCTTACAATGACATTTGGCAATTTATCTAGTCATCTCCTTTCATAACCAAATCGACTATATGCTCCCAACATTCCTTTGCTTCTTGAGTATCCATCACACTACCCTGACATGATAAAATACCGAGCATCGTTAGACGTAGTAACAGACATATCGAATCCATCTCTCCTTTATCTAGATTCAAGCGCGAACCTTCGTCCATTGATATTTTCATGTAGTAAGAAGTGAGGTCTTTGGCAATCCTCTTGAATTCTTCGCGTCCTCTTTTAGCCTGAATAAGCAAATCCATCCATATGAGCGTGCTCTCGGGGTCTTTATCAAAAACGTCGAGTATTAAATTTCCCCTTTTGCGAAAGAACTCTGCTGCATCTGTCACATCATAAGTCTCAGATTTAAAAAGCTCCTTAACTCTTTCTACCTCCAGAATTAAGACGGTCCGATAAAGCTCAAATTTATCGCTAAAATGCCAATACAGAGATCCCTTGCTAACTCCAGCGTCTTTAGCAATGGAGTCTACGCTCGTTCCATGATAACCATATTGCGCAAACAAGTGTCGTGCTGCCTTAATAATACTTTCTTTGGTATCTTTCACCTATTAACCTCCCGACCATTCAGTCTAGAAAGTAAGGATAAATGTTTTGCTCCATTTTGTAAAGATGCAAATACGGAGTTTCCAATTTCAAAACATTTAAAAAAATTTAATCAAAAAGCCAATTATAAGTTTGACCAAAACGAAAGACGGAGGCAAAAGCCTCCGCCTTTAACTATTACCGCTTTTGTTTAAAGCTCAAAAGGCTAAGGAATTATCGTTTAGAGTACTGATAAAGGGCCCTTGCCTTCCTTCTGCCAAACTTCTTTCTTTCCACCATCCTCGGGTCTCGTGCTAACAAATCTGCTTTCTTTAAAACCGGCCTAATTTCCGGATCTAAAGCAAGCAACGCCCTTGCTATTCCAAGCCGTACAGCTCCAGCTTGGCCGCTTAAACCTCCACCTTCTGCTTTAACGATAACATCAAGCTTACCTTCCATCCCGGATACCTTAAGAGGCTCCAAGGCATGAAGTTGCCACACCTGCCTTGGAAAATACTCTTCAACGCTTCGCCCATTTATTGAAACTTGCCCTTCGCCCGGACGAATCCGTACCCTAGCAATGGATTCCTTCCTCCTGCCTGTGCCCCAGTAATATATTGATGACGGCAAAGAATTCTTCCCCCCTTTATATCAAAATTTATCTCGTACGACGTTTAAAGCCAATCATCGTCACATAAATATACGGTGACTAAATATCTAAAATCTCTGGCTTCTGAGCCTCGTGAGGATGATCAGGCCCTGCGTATACCTTTAATTTTCTGGCATATTTCAACTTGTTGCGCGGCAACATACCCTTGACCACGATCTCCACGAGACGTTCCGGGCTTTTTTCCAACATAACGCGGTAGGGAACAGATTTAAGGCCACCTTTATACCCGCTATAGCTATGTATTACAGACTGATCGATCTTCTTGCCCGTCAGCTTCACGTTGGCAGCATTAATTATGATCACAAAATCCCCCGTATCAACGTGTGGGGTATATTCCGGCTTATGTTTTCCCATCAACACATGAGCCACGCGCGCAGCAAGCCTACCCAAAGGAATGTCAGTAGCATCGACGAGATACCACTTTCGCTGTTGTTCTACGTCCTTCGGCCTTGCCATAAAAGTTTTATATCCCTGCATCTAAGTTCCTCCTTCGATTACATTCATGGTAAAGAACACATAGCATATAAACAATGTCCGACTTTCGGGCAGCGGAGTTATTCTATACAACCTCATCCATCGATGTCAAGAAAGATGCACATTTTACACAATTACAGAAACCTCTTAAGCCTAGGATTTTCCTCTATGCCGGGCAACCTACCCCTTTTTGCTATAGGAGTTCCATCGATGACCTTAAGGTCCATGGTCATATCCCTGGGAGTTGCATGGGCTATATAGCTTCCAACGCCAAATATATCTGCACCAGCCTGGGAAAGCAATCTTATTTTCTCTGGGTTAAGACCACCAGAGGCTACAATACGAACATGGGAAAAGCCTTCCATATCTAGCCTCCAACGGACCTCCTGAACTAGAGAGGGAGACACCCCTCCTCTTTCACCTGGAGTATCCAGGCGCACGCCGTCAAGCTTTTTCCTTAAAGCCCTTGCCACTAAAAGTGATTCTTCCGCTTCATCCTTGAAAGTATCGACCAATATTATTCTGGACTCTTGCTCCGGCAAAACGCTATCGTATAAAATGGCAGTCTTAACGGTATCACCTATTATGAGCACGGCAGCATGAGGGATGGTGCCCTGGGGCTCAGCTCCGGCTAACTTGGCTCCTAGTATACAGCTAGCGCCCGTACAACCTCCTGCGACCAAGGCAACCCTTTCCATGACAGGCGCAACCGCAGGATGAACATGACGAGCACCGAAACACAACACAGGCTTTCCATTCGCAGCCTTAACACATTCCCTTGCAGCTGTAGCCCATCCACTCGAACTTGCCAAAAAACCCAGGATGACGGTTTCGTACATCCCAAAAGCACCATAGGGTCCATGGATTCTGCATACTACCTCTTTTGGCGAGAAGGACATGCCCTCTTCAAGAGCGTACACTTTCACGCCTTTGTCCTTGAGCAAGGACAACACTTCTGGCAATCCAGCAAAGACGCCTGCTTCCTTGGAAAAGATCTCAGCCACGACGGGGACATCAAGGCTTCCGTTTTCCTTGAGCAAGTCTCTGGTCTTCACAAAATAAATATCGGTAGTATATCCGGCCATAATTTCATCATGATTTGCGCTATAGAACTTCCTTGGGAGCAACTGCAAAGATGTCACATCATCAAAGTATTCGATATTTTTCATTTTTATCACCTAGCGCTCATGAGCACCAATACTAAAGACGTAATCATGAACAACGATAGTAAAAGAACGGTTATCTTGCTCAATCCAGATAAGCGCTGCCATTGACCGGAGGACATGTCTGCCTGCGTCCCACCACCAAAGACGCCGGCAAAGCCGCTTTGTTTCCGACGCTGTAACATTATAACTCCCATCAAGGCCACAGAAACTAAAAGATGCAGGCAAGCTATGACCACAAACATTCCTCGTGCCTCCCATTAAGTTCAATTATTTAAAATCTGCAGTCTACTTTTTACAAAAAGGCCAGACTTGACACAGCCTGCAAGCGGACATGAGACATACTCGGAAAGCTATTTTAACACATTTTGACTCTTAAGCATATCGCAAAGAGCTTTTATCGCGATGTGCCTGTGCGACAGGCCGTTTTTTTCTTCAATATCCATCTCGGCGAAAGTTTTGTCACAACCACAAGGCATAAAGATTGGATCATAACCAAAACCATTACATCCCCTTCTAGTTTCAGCTATCCTCCCGTAACATATGCCCTCTGTAAGCCACACTTGAGACATATTGGGCAAAACCAAGGCCATTGAGGCTACGAAACGTGCGCCACGATCTTTTATTCCCTTTAATCTATCCAATACCAAGCCAATCCTAGATTCATCATCACCTGCTATCCTGGCAGAATAAATACCGGGCCAGCCACCTAAGGCCGGCACCTCAAGCCCGCTATCGTCGGCCAAAGCAGGCATATGAAGTGCCTTACTCCACGCTAGGGCTTTAAGCAAAGCGTTTTCAAAGTAAGAGGTCCCCGTCTCTTGAACATTTATATGTTCAACTTCAGGGCCAAAAATTAAATCCACGGAAGTTCCCTTAAACTGGGTAACTATCTCCAGATATTTGTCCCTATTTTTACTTGCAAAAACAACTTTGATCTTCGACAATTGAAGTTTCCTTTCATACATACATATGTCATGACTTGGGTGCCAATCTCCAAGAAACCGTCAAATCAACAGGCTTAGTCAATGTGGCATCTTTGCCCTCTGCTAAAAACTTGACTTCTTTTATTGGATCAAAATTTTCTATGACGGTGCGAAGTAGGGCTGTCATGAAAAGCAAAGCCCTATCTCTGTCAAGTTTTTGCAAAGAAGAATAAAATGATGCATTCATGTCAAGATACAACATCTCACCATTACGAAAGACATGGAGCACACGGCTATTTCCGTCTACAAAGCCTTTTGAAGCCATGAACGATATCCACTGCTCTAAGGTGGCACTAATATTTTCTTCCATTATGCCGGGCACTAATTTATAACCGGTAACGCTCAAGGAACCATCTTCGGGCAAAAAGACTTTCACTTCATTTATGTAGCGCATATTAGAGACAGGGACTACCTGGGTGCTCTCAACTTGAGTGGACATCTCTCCTGAAATGTTAAATTTTTTGCCGATCAGTTTAAGGATTAATCCTGACCCATAATATCCCAACCCAAATAATATAGCAATTAAACAAGCCCAAGCGATAATACGATATGGCAATGGTGCTTTTTGGGGAGTTTTATTTTGCTCCTTGTCTCGCCTTCGCGGCAACTCGCTGCGTTTTTCCATGGGAAATGATCCCTCCAAAACAACAATCTCCCTACATGTTGCGCAAATATGACTCTATACCATCTGCCAGGCTTTCGGCAAGCTTTTTCTGATACGTTGGATTAGCCAAAAGGGAAGCCTCAGCTTTATCGGTCAAAAAACCCATCTCGACCAGCACTGCAGGCATAGCTGCTCCTCTAAGGACAAAAAAGGGAGCTTGAGCTACCCGTCGCATATTTAATCCCCTATTGCTACCAGCTTTGTATAGGACCTCCGCAAAGGACATGCTTTGTTCAATCTTCACGTTTTGCTCCATATCGCCCAAGATCTTGAGCAAAAGCTTGGTCCGTTTGTCTGCGATGCTATTTACATCTTCTGCCCCCTCGCCCAATTCTCTGTTTTCTATCAACGCCAATTGCATTGCATCTTTATCGCTTGGTAAAGCCATTATATAAATCTCTACCCCTTTTGCGCTTCGACCTGCGGGCAAGGCATTGCAATGCAGGCTCACGAATAAATCTCCATCCCAATCGTTGGCAAGTTTTGTCCTTTCATCAAGTCGCAGATATATATCCTGCGAACGTGTCATTCTTGTCTTAATGCCACGACTTTCCAGGACATTGGCAAGGAGCTGGCCCATCCTCAGATTGATATTCTTTTCAACAACACCGTTGCCCCTAGCACCAGGATCTTTCCCTCCGTGACCAGGATCTATTACCACCAATCGCGGTTTTGTCCCCCTAGACGTAGTTACATTAGAACTGCCCTGGGGGTTACTGGGCAAGGGTACATCGTTGCTATCGTCTTTTTTTGCAATTACGTCATTTTTCAGGCCATTACCATTTCCAAAAAAGTCAACAACATATCTAGGCGGTGAGGGCAAGCTAAAATAAGCAATTTTTTCAGCCTGATGTTTTATATTAATTATTGCCGCTCCATCTTTTTGGCTTACCGAAACAGCTGGAAATGACGCATTCTGCTCAATATTTTTGACTTGATCCCCTAAGACAGCACCATCAAACTTTAGCACTAACTCCCCAGGATTTTTATCAACTGAAGGAGTTATATTATTTGACAAATCTATGACAAGCCTAATTCTATCGTCCCATTTACCCCACCTTAGCCCAACTATCTTACTCGCAGCAGTCTTGATGTTCCCCTTATCGGCAAAGGTGCTAGCGCTACTTTGAACGGTCATTTCATTAGCGGATACAGCGGGCTTATCTGCAGATGCATTGGCCTTACCCGCCCACTTCAGTGTTTTACCGTCGTTAACAATAGGCTTCAATATTTTCAACGTCGTATTCGCTTCCATCCACCAATGGCCATCTTTATAAACAGGAATGAATGGCAGGGGGACTATATCGTGCCCATTCCTCTTGGCCACTGCGGCATTCGGCACCAATTCCAGGGTATTGCTTCCCTTTTTGGCAAGAAAATGCTTTGCATCGGAGTTGATCTCCAGCTTAAGCATGGTTGCAACGTCATCTATGGGAACCAAATTATGTCCATCCTCATTTAAAACCGTAACGCCGCCAAGATTTTCAACACCATGCCAGAGGATCCACTTTTCGCTGGCATTACAACTGTCATTAACACATATAACTGCGAAAAGAAGGATTGCAAAAAGAAACAACTTTTTAATGCTACTATACACCTGCCGCTGTAACATCTTCAATCACCAAAGAAGGAGATCCCACACTCCCATAAAATTTTATGTCATTTCCGACTTCTATCACGTGAAAAAGGACATCATAAAGATTACCCGCTATCGTCATTCCTGACACGGGATTTTCGAGCGCACCCTTCCTAATGTAAGCTCCCTTAATGCCCAGAGAAAAATCGCCGCTTACAGGATCAAACGTATGTAGTCCGAGTAAGTCTGTAACATAGATGCCGGAATCAACTTTATTCAAAAGGCACTGCAAGTCTTGTGTCCCCGGCAAGATGAATAGATTAGAAGCTCCTACGCTGGGCAACGAAGCAGTACCTCGAACGCAGTTGCCAGTCGAAGGCACTCCATCCATCTTTGCATGTTCTATATTATATAAAAAACCATTTAGGACACCACCTGAAAGCAGGGTTGTCCTCTGGCCCGGGGTGCCTTCGCCATCGAAGATGTAACTTCCCATACCTCTATTTAGGGTTGCATCATCAATCAAGTTGACTACGTTTGAAGCTATTTGACGACCCAGTTTGCCGGAAAGCAATGACCTGCCCTTATGAACGTTATCAGCCAAAAAGCAATCTTCCAGCAAAGACACGAAAGATGCCGATGCCATACTATCCAACACCAAAACATACTTAGCGGTCTTCAAATGCTTGCCGCCTAAAGTCATGCGAGTTCTACAAACTGCTTGTCTGGCTATGTTAAGGTAATCCAGATCGAGGGCATAGCGTCGTTCATCTCCAAAGCCTCCCATTTCCATCTCATCGCCATCACTCATTATCACTACGACATCGCATCTTGCCACTGTTTCCTTTTGCCACTCACAAAAACCTTCGCTGGATAAATAAAATGTCTCCTCGTAACCTTCTCCATAAAAAGCTTCCCTTACGGATTTGACGCGTTTATCAGTATTACGTGCTTCCTCCGTTAAGCAGGCGCATATCTTTGATCCCCGATCAAAGCTCAAGCCCTCGGCTATGAACGGATCAAATATATCTCTGTCCTCAAAGGGAACACCTTGATTGCGATTCAGTTCTACATAAGGATTTGGATCGTTGTTTTTGCTATTATGAACAGCCCATTTAACAACCTTGGATAATGCTTCTTTAGCCAACAAGTTGCAGTAAGCAATGCCCTGCCTGCCTTCTTCATCGATGACGCGCAATCCCAGGGAAACAGCCTTACCCCTGGAATCTTCTTCCAAGTTGCCGTCGATGAAGGACAGCAAAGACGAGACATCAGCTTTATATAATATGTCGGCTCCTGTTATATATTTATGGCCCTTCAACTGGTCTAAAGTCCAAAAGGCAGCAGATTCCACCAAATCCCTTTCAGGCAAACCCATCATTTATGCAATTCCTCCAATATGACCTTTGCAGCCCTTTCGACATCCTCAAAGCTCACGTCGCGATGTGTAACCAGCCTTATCTTCTTCGGGGTCGGATTGAATAAAACGCCCCTTTGCTTGCATCTTTCTGCCAGAAAGGCGACATCTATAGTGTCTTTTACTTCGAAATATACCATATTTGTTGGCTTCGATACCTCCGCTATCTTAACGCCTCCATCAGCTAACCTATCCCTTAATATCCTGGCTTTTTCATGATCTTTGGCCAAATCAGGATATCCTTTCAATGCAACTATGCCTGCAGCGGCAACAACTCCAACCTGGCGCAGCCCCCCTCCAACACGTTTCCGCCAATGCCTTGCCCTTTCTATATAGCTTTTATTGCCGCATATTACAGATCCCATAGGAGCCCCCAATCCCTTCGATAAGCAAAATTGAACGGAATCGACAAGTTTGGCGTAAGTTGCCGGCGCAACATCCCACGCTATGGCTGCATTGAACATCCTGGCTCCATCAAGGTGCACAAAAAGCCCTTTGCTTTTTGCCAAATCAACCATAGAGGCAAAGATTTCGGGAGATATAGCAACCCCTCCGCACGCGTTGTGAGTATTTTCCAAACACAGCAGTTTTGCGGGAGCATAGTGGACATTTTTCGGCCTACAAAAAGATAATACTTCCTGA
Organism: Acetomicrobium flavidum; assembly: GCF_900129645.1. Taxonomy (NCBI): domain Bacteria; kingdom Thermotogati; phylum Synergistota; class Synergistia; order Synergistales; family Acetomicrobiaceae; genus Acetomicrobium; species Acetomicrobium flavidum. Next base: position 1,457,348 of record NZ_FSQZ01000001.1, on the reverse strand, counting down.
GGTTTAGGAATCCCCTCGTCATCGTTAACACAGAGAGGCACAAGTCCTCCCAGGGCGGACAGCCCGCCGCCTTCATTAACGTAAATATGGCTATTCAGTCCAAGTATGACTCCATCACCACGCGTACAATGGGTAAGCAGCGAAACCAAGTTTCCCATGGTTCCGGAACAGACAAACAGAGCCGCTTCATGTCCCATCATCTCGGCCGCAAGCCTTTCCAGCTCAATGACCGTTGGATCCTCCTGATAAACGTCATCTCCCACTTCGGCCTCCGCCATTGCCTTCCTCATCTCGGCAGAAGGTTTAGTTACGGTATCACTTCTCAAATCGATAAACGTCATGATTCATTCTCCCCTCAAAATAGGATTTTTCGCCACGGGTCTTCGTCGGCATTATCGTCCTCCTGCCGGCTAGGAAAAATAATTCTTCGGGTATTATGTCATCCGGTACGTCGATGCCCAGTTTTACCTCAGGCCTCATCGATCCATGAAAGTCGCTTCCCGCTGTCGGCTTCAGCTTGAACTTTGCTGCTATCCTCAAAAAATTAAAAATCTCATCTGCCCTATGATGGCTCGAATAACACTCAAGCCCCCACAGTCCAATATCTTTAAGCTTCTTTAGCAATAATTCAAAGCTTTCAGGGCTCAAATACATTTCGCCAGGATGTGCTAAAACGGGCAATCCGTTTACCTGGCGGATCAATGTTATACAATCTTCTGGTGTAAGTGTTTTTCTTGGGACATAAGCAGGAGCTCCTCTGCCAAGATATTTTTCGAAGGCCTCTTTGACGCTAGATACATATCCCTTCTTTAACAATGCCTTGGCTATATGGGGCCTAGCTATCACTTCACCTTTGGATTCGACCTCAATATCATCCAGGGTTATCTCTAGCCCCAACGACCTCAGCTTCTCGCAGATTGCGGCGTTTCTCTCGTCTCGGTATTTTCTTATCCTTACCAAAGTGTTTTGAAAAGATGAGTTCTCATAATCTATACCATAGCCCAATATGTGAACACTGCAGTAATACTCTGCCGAGAGCTCTATACCGCGCAATCCGGCAACGCCACCAATAAAACAGGCCTGCTCAAATTCCACAAGGCCATTTGTGGTATCGTGATCGGTAAGCGACAACAAGGATATACCCGTTGCCCTTGCCATTGATACTAGATCCGAAGGGGATAGTGTTCCGTCGGAGGCAGTGGAATGAACGTGCAGATCGATCAGCATTCCCATTCAATCAAGATAACTTCTGATATCAAATATGGAAGCTACATCCAAAAGAACTATTAAATCTCCTTCTTTAGTTCTAATGATACCTTGAAGGTATTCTTTAGAGATTGCAGAATCAATTGATTCCGCACTTTCGATCTGATCTACGTTAACAGTTCTAACTTCACGAACAGAATCGACAAGGATACCAAATACGATATCCTCCTCCTCGATAACGACTATCCTCGACTCGCCGCGACGTTCAATTTTTCCTCGGTTCATCTTCACTGCAATATCCATCACGGGAATTACTGTGCCTCTCAAATTTATAACCCCACATACATAGGCCGGCGCATTTGGAACCCTAGTGATGCTTTCCGGAATACGTACAATCTCCTTGATCTTAGAAACCTCGATGGCGTAATGTTCCTCAAAAAGATCGAAGACCAATAAGGTTTTCTCCTTGCCGTTCTTGGTTTCTTGAGAGGTATCCTCAACTGTAGAAGTACTTTCTTTGACTGCCATTTTCCTCGTCTCCCCTTATCTTAGATCCCAAGATTCTTGATGAAACACCATTCCATCCAATGAGAGGATGCTAATTGCTTCCTCATCGATCAAAGCTAAAGAAGCAGGGTCTTTGCCTTTGGGCAAACTGACCGATCCTGGATTTAAAAAAATTGTCCTTCCGTCACGCGCTAACGAACACACATGAGTATGACCCATCAACATCAAATCTGCTCCAAATGACAATGCTAGACTTCTATCTCTTTCAAAATCCGTGCCATGAGAGGCAAGTATGAGTTTATTGTTCCACCACATGACCAAATAGGGGTTCGCTATTGGCCATTTCAACATAACAGCGTCGATATCTGCATCACAATTTCCCCGCACAATCATGACTGGAATATCCGAATCATTGATCTCTTCTGCCAGTTCTTTCGGCATATAGCCTTCGGGAAGGGGATTTCGAGGCCCGTGATACAACACGTCGCCAAGATGAACGATCATATTTGATCCTTTCCAAATCTGTCTCGCCTTCCTCCAGGCCGTTACACTTCCATGAGTATCAGAGATTACAGCAATTTTGGAGGACATAATTACCTAACCTCTCTTGATGGATAATACATCCCTTAAAAGGGAATATGCTGTTTCTTTAGGTCCAGAGCTGGAGCCGCTTATGCACACTTCTCCTATAATATCGGTCAAAAGCAACGCTCCTATAGAAAAGCCTTCCAAATAAGCTAATGGATGATTCAAAGATAGGATCTCAGGTCCAACGGAAATGTCTAATCCATCGGAATTGATTTCAATTCTCGACACTAGCTTCAGCTTGCCGCCTTTTCTTTTTGCTTCCTCGATATTTTGCATCGTCACGTTTCGAATCCCGTTGATGGACACCTGTTTTATATCGATATCCAAAGACATCATGCTCTTTGCCACTATCACAGTCTTGGCAGCAGCCTCCAGGCCATCGATATCGAACCATGGATTTTGTTCAGAAAGGCCACGCCTTTGGGCCTCCAACATGGCCTCATCGAAACTGCTTCCCATCCCCATTACGCTCAAAATATAGTTGCAAGTGCCATTAAGTATCCCCTCAAACCTTTTGACGTGACAACCGGGAAGGCCCTCTCGGACAAGGGAGAAGAGGGGCGTACCGGACAATACCGTTGCCTCATATAATAAGCTTACTCCCCTTTGAAGCGATCCCTCCATTAGTTCATCGTAGTATAAGCTCATTGCTCCGGTGTTTGCCGTAACTACATGCTTTCCCCTCTCAAGGGCTTTTTTTATGATGGTTCGCGCCGGTTCCCCAAGCTCAAAATCCGAGGGAGTGCACTCAACTAATACGTCATAATCCAGGTCTTCCAACATTTCGTCAGCATCATTTAAGATCAAGCCGCCTTCATGCAATAAGGCATCTAACCTTCCCGTCAAGGCCTCCCATTTCAGCAAATTATCCACATCGATACCATAGGGATTATATATACAGCCTCGACTCCTCGTTGCCACCCCCACTAGCGAAATCGAAGCGCTTGCTGTGATATTTCTTTTTCTGCTTAGCAACTCACAAAAGGACCTTCCAACTCTTCCACATCCAAAGAGCAAAACTCTCAAGACAGTGCGCCTCCTCCCCTACTTGCCTTTCGAGGATGATCATAAAAGCAAAATCATTACATTTTTTATATAAAGAGTGTATCATAATATTCTGATATTTATAACACGCCTCGTAAAGGGGGAACATGAATGCCACAAACAAGTTCATTCAAGCTATATGATGATGGAAAGGTAATTTTTTATCTGCTGGGATGGGAAGAGACGGAAGACGAGGGTTCTGTGCAGACTAACCAATATTTGTTGATAAGCGGCGATGAGGCCGTCCTAATGGATCCGGGTGGCGCTCACGTATTTCCAAGGGTTTTAGCAAATGTCTCTGAGATTATTAACATAAACAAGATAACTCATATATTCTACTCCCACCAAGATCCCGATGTATCTTCGGGGGTAATTCTATGGCTTTCCATGATAAATAAGGTCAATGTGCACATACCTGGTCTGTGGATCAGGTTTTTGCCGCACTTCGGCGTTTACGACCAGCGAATGGTATCGCCCATACCTGACGGCGGGGGCGAGTTGGTGCTCAAAAATGGCCATAGACTGGAGATGTTACCTGCTCATTTTCTGCACTCAACCGGCCAGGCAACGCTATACGACCCCGTGTCCAAGATACTTTTCTCGGGCGATATAGGAGCAGCCGTGTTCCCGCCTGGTAAAAGATATCCAATTGTAGAAAACTTTGAAAGCCACGTTAATTATATGAAGGGCTTTCACGTGAGGTACATGGCCTCCAATCAAGCGTGTCGAGCTTGGGTTAACTTGGTTAGCGGCAAAGATATAGAGGCAATCGCTCCCCAACACGGCGCTGTAATTAGGGGCAAAGACATGGTAAAAGACTTTCTAAATTGGTTTGGAAATCTCAAGTGCGGTGTGGATATCATAAACGAAATTTATTCCACTGGGGGGAGAAGGGCGCTCTCCTCGCGAAATTAAAAAAGCGCAGGTGAAAGACTATGGCACAACGGGATGTTATTAAGAGCTTATCTTCCTCTCATTTTAGTTTTATGCTCATGCATTCATTCATGAGCCAAATGGACGAAGTACTGGTAAGGCGTGTCGAACACACCAAACAAGAGCTTGCGGGCATCGCCAACCAATTCTCGAACTTAAGCTCTCAATTCAAGGACATGGTCGAGCAATTCGCAATAAGCAGACAAGAGGCGGATAAAAACGTCTCCACTATACAAAAAATGAACGATGAATTAACTACGGATCTTCAAAAATCTGGAACAGATCTAGAATCCATGAACAAAAAGGTCAAAGAGACCATAGACACAACATACGCCACCTTAAACTCATTCTTAGAGATCCAACAAATATCGAAGGAAATACAGAGGATTGCGAAACAGACAAACCTGCTGGCCTTAAATGCCTCCATCGAAGCAGCAAGGGCTGGAGAACACGGACGAGGGTTTGCGGTGGTCGCCAGTGAGGTCCAAAAACTGGCAAGCGAATCCAAAAGCGCATCAGAGGGCATTTCGCAAAGAATCGAAAGCATTTCGCATTCAGTCGAGGAGTCAATGCAAAGCATATCGAAGATAAGCCAAATGTTCAATGTCCTACAAAGCTCTTTACAAAGTTTCTTGAATTTTTTGAACATGAATAAATCTTTTTTGGAAAACCTGTCAAAGTTCATTTACCAATCCGAAGAAGAACTTCAAAGCAGCTCTTTGCAGATGACCAACTCGGTAGAGATACTATCCCAGGCACAACAGCGCTTTGAGGCTATGAGCAACATCATTTCTTCAATTGTCAAAGCTCAAAACAACTTAAAAACCATCTCCCTTTAACTTCCCAACACAAAGGCAGGAAGCACAGCTGTGCTTCCTGCCTTTGTGTTCCTTGCGACATATCAAAATAACCGGCATCAAAATAAAAAAAACAGGCACATGGCAGCGACCTACTCTCCCGCGGGTACCCCCCGTAGTACCATCGGCGCTGGAGGGCTTAACTGCCGGGTTCGGCATGGATCCGGGTGTTTCCCCTCCGCTATGGCCACCATGTGCCTGTTTCAAGCCTTTTACTCAAAAACTACAAGGGAAAGAGGAAAGTTCATTAGGACAAGGCCTCGGTGTATTAGTACCGGTCAGCTGCACCCCTCACGGGGCTTCCACCTCCGGCCTATCTACCCTGTCATCTACAGGACACCTTACCTGGCTTACCCAGTGGGGGGTCTCATCTTGAGGGAGGCTTCCCGCTTAGATGCCTTCAGCGGTTATCCTTTCCGAACTTAGCTACCCGGCTCCTGCAGCTGGCGCCACAACCGGTACACCAGAGGTTCGTCCACTCCGGTCCTCTCGTACTAGGAGCAGCTCCTCTCAAACCCCCTACGCCCGTGGTGGATAGGGACCGAACTGTCTCACGACGTTCTAAACCCAGCTCACGTACCGCTTTAATGGGCGAACAGACCAACCCTTGGGACCTGCTACAGCCCCAGGATGCGATGAGCCGACATCGAGGTGCCAATCCCCGCCGTCGATGGGAACTCTCGGGCGGGATCAGCCTGTTATCCCCGGGGTAGCTTTTATCCGTTGAGCGACGGCCCTTCCACTCGGAACCGCCGGATCACTAGGACCCACTTTCGTGCCTGCTCGAGCTGTCGCTCTCGCAGTCAAGCCACCTTATACCCTTACGCTCTTCAGGCGATTTCCATACGCCTTGAGGTGACCTTCGCGCGCCTCCGTTACTCTTTAGGAGGCGACCGCCCCAGTCAAACTGCCCACCTGACACGGTCCCGCTTTCGCGGTTAGAACCCCAGCACGTCAAGGGTGGTATCCCAAGGGCGGCTCCACTGAGGCTGGCGCCTCAGCTTCACAGCCTCCCACCTATCCTGTACATGACGTACCGAAATTCAATGTCAGGCTACAGTAAAGCTCCACGGGGTCTTTCCGTCCCACCACGGGTAACCGGCGTCTTTACCGGTCCCACAATTTCACCGGGTCTCTCGCTGAGACAGCGTCCAGATCGTTACACCTTTCGTGCAGGTCGGAACTTACCCGACAAGGAATTTCGCTACCTTAGGACCGTTATAGTTACGGCCGCCGTTTACCGGGGCTTCAGTTTGGAGCTTCGCCAAATCGCTTTGGCTAACCCCTCCCCTTAACCTTCCGGCACCGGGCAGGTGTCAGGCCCTATACATCGGCTTTCGCCTTTAGCAGAGCCCTGTGTTTTTATTAAACAGTCGCCTGGACCTGGTTTCTGCCACCCGCCTCGGCTAGCCCTGTAAAAGAGTTCACCTAACGCGGGCACCCCTTCTCCCTAGGTTACGGGGTCAACTTGCAGAGTTCCTTAGCGAGAGTTATCCCGTCCACCTTCAGTCTGCTCAACCAGCCCACCTGTGTCGGTTTAGGGTACGGGCACCCTGGTTCCTCCCTAGAGGCTTTTCTTGGCAGTGCAGCGTCAACGCCTTCGCCTTATAATTAAGGCTCCCCATCAGGTCTCGGGGTTAACGAGCTTCCGGATTTGCCTGAAAGCTCCCCCTACTCCCTTGGACTGGGCATTCCATCGCCCAGCGCGCCTAGCTCCCTGCGTCACCCCTTCGGTACAAACGTTGCCAAGGTGGGGCCGGAATGTCTACCGGCTGTCCATCAGCTTCGCCCTTCGGCTACGCCTTAGGCCCCGCCTAACCCTGGGCGGATTCCCTTCCCCAGGAACCCTTGGGCTTCCGGTGAGCAAGTCTTTCACTTGCTTTAACGCTACTCATACCGGCATTCTCACTTCCTGCCAGTCCACCGCACCTCACGATGCGACTTCGACCCGACAGGAACGCTCCCCTACCATCCAAAGACCTAAGTCTTCGGATCCGAGGCTTCGGTCGCGAGCTTAGCCCCCTACATTTTTGGCGCAGAAGCGCTCGACCAGTGAGCTATTACGCACTCTTTCAAGGATGGCTGCTTCTAAGCCAACCTCCTGGCTGTCTAAGCTCTTCCACATCCTTATAACACTTAGCTCGCGTTTGGGACCTTAGCCGTCGGTCTGGGCTGTTTCCCTTTCGACCGTGAAGCTTCTCCCCCACGGTCTC